>JAZQJB010000043.1:0-17479 GCA_045541375.1 Eubacteriales bacterium
GATATTTTCGACCGAAATGTTCCGCGTGAGCTGATAAATGATCGCCGCGATCATTTCCAGGTGGGCGAGTTCTTCCGTGCCGACGTCGGTTAATATTCCAACCACTTCGTTATACGGCATACCGTAACGCTGGTGGAGATACCGCATAGATGCCGCCAGCTCGCCGTCGGGGCCGCCTAATTGTTTTTTATGATAATAAAGCAGAGCACTCTAAAAGGGTGCTCTGCTTTATTTATTCTTTTAAGTCAAAAGGCTCATCCAAGTCTGCTCTCCGCAATATCCGTCCACTTCAAGTCCGTTTTCGACCTGATATGCTTTCAGCGCATATAGAGTTGCAGGCCCGAAGCTGCCATCGGCTGTCAGGGGTTGTCCTTTTGAGTCAGCAAAGCCGTGTGCAGTAAGAAGAGTCTGCAGAATCTTTACCTCTCCGCCCTTGCTTCCTCTGCTGAGGATCGGGAGCGTTACGGTCGCAGTTCCGCTTTCTGCGTCCGGTGACTTTGCGTTTTCTTCGGGCTCGGCTTTTTCGCCGCCGCTCGTAGCTAAAAACGCATTTTCAAAGCCTGCAGCCTTGACCGTTTCGAGGAACGCCTCGGCATAAGGCTTCTTTCTGAATGCGCCGACCTGTACGCGATAGATCACATCCTCGTCGCTATCGTCTGCGCTGTTCAGAGCGTCAAGGTATTTGCCGACAAGGGCTTTGAACGCCTTCCAGTTCTTCAGCGCGGTGATCTTGCTTGTGCTCGCAAAGATGTATGTAGGACACCACTTCTGACCCCTCACGGGATTTGCGCACTGCTCGTCAACATCATCGAAGATATTGCCGCTGTATTTGTTCACCCAATAGGTATGAGTTACAAGGCTTTCAACGGTCAAACCGTGCTTCCACAAAAGCCACGCCGCGATTCTCGCGCCGTTGTCCTTTGCTTTTTCGTCGTGCTCGGGAGTGTCGTTCATAACGACCTCGATAGAAAGGCTGGTCATATTGCCGCCGTCGGCGTGGGAGGTGTCTCCTGCGTGGCCGCTAACCTCCGCGGAACCCTCGGGATCTGCTTCAAAAAGCCCTGTGCCCGCCTTCAGGTTTTGCCAAGCGCAAAGATCGTCGACGTAGAAATGCACCCTCGCGCTTCCCATATTTTCGTTGTATGTCGCGCGGGTGTACTGCTCCGCGTCATCGTTCACGTTTTCGAGATCGTTTGTGTTGTGGATGGTCACAAATTTCGGCTTTCCGGTGCCGCAAAGCTTCTGCTGCTTTTTGTATAAGCTCCCTGCGGGGGATCCCGCTTTCGCGGCTTTGACTGCATCCTTCCATACCGTACCGTCCGGGATGATCTTCTCATTGACGGTCACGCCGTTTATCACGGCTGTCGCGTTAGGAGTCAGACGAGCCATTACATCCATCCCCTTCCGAAGGATCTTCAGTTTCATCGGCAGCACCGCCGGAGTTAGCGGCATCGGTCAAACCTTCACCGATGATGTAAGCGATCATCACCGCGGTAGCCGATATAACGCCCGTTACGGTCACGACGACGTCATCACCTGCGCCGAACGCCGCCATAACGCTTGTTACGAATGCGGCGACCGCTGCCCAGAACTTGCGGGATGTGAGTTTTCTTGCCCAATCGATTTTTTTCATCTTCTTTTCTCCTTATTTTTTAGGTCCATCGACCTTGATTTCAAGTATGTTGATACGAGTTTCGTGATCGTCGACCCTATCGTGCAGATCTTTACGATCTGTCTTGCTATCCTTCTTAAACTCTTTCAGCGTTTCCGACAGCGAGGTAATCGTCGCATTGAGCGTTGCAAACATCTGCGATGCTTTAGAAACTATCGAACCGATAGCAATTACGAAGGCTACGAGAGCCGAGATTCCGAGAAATATTTCCCAAGTCATTTTTAGTCACCTCGAACATAATAGTAATAAGTATCGTCCACATCCAAGATGCAGTACGAATCGGTTGCCGATCCTTCGATAAGATCACCGTTTTCGGGTAACTCACCGTCCTCGACTTCAAACGAACCGTAGTAGACCGAGCCTTGAACGTATGAGTTCACCGTCACGGGAACACAGAGAGCAACACATTCGAGCGTTATTTCTACTCTCAGTGGAGATTCTTGTAGTAACTCAACCGAGGTTATCGCCCATACTGCTTCGCTGTCTACCATATAACCGCTTATTGAATCGACTTCATCCGCAGAAGTAACATAACCACCGCCGATGCCGACGAATCCATGATTCTCGTTAAAGTAATACTCCGAGGAGTAATTTACACGATAATATGTAACGGTTAAAGTGTCGCCGATAGCCGTGCTGTCGGTGGAGTCTACTTCTGTGTAGCCGACCGACTCGGTGCTTTCCTCGCAACTGTATTTCTTCCAGACAGCACCCGAGGAATAAACGAGCCGATGAACGCCGTTCTTCGTCAGAAACGCCTTTTTTGCCTTGCGGTGAACGAGATTTTCGTCTGTGAGAAACATCTTCTTCCCGATCTTATGTACGCCGTTATCAGTAACGGCTAATTTGTTGCCCATCGGAATCACCTCATTCGATTACGACGTAGAGCGTACCTTCGGGGTAAGGGCTTGCGGCACCCTCTGTTACCATCGTAGTACCCCAAACTATTCGCCCGTTCTGGTAGCTGTTGTTATCGCCGTTCTGAATATAAGCGCATCCGTTGGTGACATTGAGTATCACCGTAACGTAAGCTCCCGCGCTGAACACATTACCTATGCCGGTAAGGGTATTTCCGTGTGCGTCCTTAAAGACATAGTTTACGGAGTTCACCGTAAGCCCCTCGGCAGCCGTGCAATCGCAGGGAGCGAGGAAGGTGAGAGGCATACCGTCGTATGGGGGATAGTTAGTATTGATATTTATATAAGCCATAGGGATCACTCCTTAATTTATATGATTCGAGAACGTACTTTTCAGCACAATGTGACCGTATTCCTCGGGGTGCGGGTCAACGTTGGGAACGATAACCTTTTCAATGGTCTGTGTCACGAGATCGACCGCAAAACCTTCGAGGTCGAATGACACGTAATCGGCGACGTTGAGCGAAGGGAAGCCGTTTGAAAAACTCAAATGCTTCCATGCAAGGTCAGTCCAATACTGAGCAACGTTATCGCCGTAGCTGTCACGCCACAGCGCACCCCAGTCCATCTTCGCCGTATCATAGCCCCTTGTAAATTCGACGTTCACAAGGTCGTTGTAATGCACGTCAGCCGTCACGGGTCTGTCGGGGTAGGTGTCAAACGCCGCCTTTGTTTCGGCTACGAAGAAATTCGGGTTCGTCGCTTGATATGCCGTGATCTTGCTCCGCAAAAGATCGTTGAGTCTGTTGACGTACCTTTCAGCCCAATCACAAAGACCGTTTACCCTGTCGAATAGCTTCTGAACGATGGGAGTGTGAAGCAAGCCGTCCTTGATAAGATTGTCAAGATCAAAGTCAAGCTCTATCGCCACCCATTTCCATTTTGTAATATCGTAATAGGCAAGGTCTTTACCGCCGAGGAACATATCTTCGATGTATTTATCAACATCAAGGTTCATCTGCGGGATCGTATTCAGCACAGGCCCGAAAAATCCGTTCCTGTCCTCGTCAAGCCACAAATACTTGTAAGGGTTATACACCGTTGTAAAGACGAATTTTGCATCGGGATTTATCGCCGAGAGCTTATCAAACAGAGCCTTGTAAGAATAGGCGTTGCTGTCGTCACTCAAAGCGGCGAAATTGGTCTCGATAACCGCTTCTGCACTTGCAAGGCCGCCGACGTTGATATATTCTTCAAGGTGACTCAAAGCGGGTTCAAGTACATCGTTCGCACCGATGCAGAGCGTAACGTAATCAGCTTTCGCAACGGCGTTTCTCACTCGGTCGTGATCGAGCATCCTTATGAGATCGTCAACTCTGTCGCCCGATTTCGCAAAGCTTGTAAGGTTCACGTTACCGCCGAGGGTGGAGATCAAGTCCTTATGTATAAGGTCTGTGTAACATCCGGGAACGATAGCCGTCTTTGTATTACCGCTATTACCGTACTGCGACCGTGTGCCGTAGTTCTTTTCCCAATCGTCGTTGATAGCGTGACCCGCAGCGATAGAGTCACCGAAAGAAACGTATCTCGCCGAAATAGGCTGCCACATGACCTTGTCGTTATGACGAACACGTTTAGCGTTTTTCGGTATTCGCCAAGCGTTTACATCGGAAAATTTCATAAAAACTCTCCTTTGCCCTTATAGATTATTCGGTATAGCCGTACTTTGCGAGAACCGCCAAGACCTCATCCGTCAGCACTTTTTTGAGCTGACCGAAGGGGAGCTTCATGATCTCGCCGACGATAATATCAAGGTCGTTCGCCTTGTCCTTCTTTTCGGTGATGTTTGCTTTCAAAGCATTAAGTTCTGCTCTTGTCATCCCATTACCTCCATAAGCTCTGCGAGTGCTTCGCCGTCTGTGATCTTACCCATCTTTGCCGTGATAGTGCCGTTTCGATGGTCTGTGATAGAACCCGCTATATCAAAATCGCTGTTGTCATACTCGGTTTCCTGTATTTCAGTACCAGTGCGAACTCGTCTGCCGTTCTCATCGAGAACATAATCACCGTTCTCGTCCTTCTCAAAGACGGGTACTTCGCTCTGCTGAACGATAGACCAAACGAGACCGTCTACAAACAGAGCAACAGCTTCGGCATAGGTCATTTCAAGAGTGATGGATTTAGATTCTCTATTATCCCAATCCTTGTCAGCAATCTTGCCGTTAACGGTTGCGGGATAGAGAGTGTCGTTAATTTTTACATAAATCATTTTGTTTTAACTCCTTTTTATTTGGTTGCAGGAACGATGATATTTCCGTCACTACATTCAACGGTAATTTCCCCGCAATATGAGTTCCAACTGGACGCTTTCGTAATACTATTCCATTGTGCTTTTGTTCCTGCGTACTTGATTGTACTTAGACTTTCGCACTCAGACATAGCATACACTCCGAATTTTTTCACACTTATGGGAACATTCAATGAAGTTAAATCCCAACAACCATCGAACGCACTCTGACCAAATTCTGGAATAGTGACGTTATCAGCAAACTGTATGAATGATATGTTCGTACAAACATAAAACGTTTCCCATCCCATTGAACTAACACTATCGGGAATATACACACCCGTAATGTTGTAATTCCATTCCAAAAAGCGATCGGCTAAAGCAGTTACCGTATTTGAGATTATGAGGTCGCCCCCGGGGATTGTATATGTTTCCGTCTCATCTTCGTCGTAATAATAATAAACGTAATGCTCACCCGCAGAGTTCACCCTAATATCGCCGCCAGCAATTAAGGCATCCCAACTTTTCACCAAAACGCTGAAATTACTGCCCGTCTGATACACACCGGGAGCTAATGATGCGAGGTCTATCTCTTTCTCCCCAAACTCAATTCCATAAGCTGTACCGCCCACAAGCGTTTTGCCGTTCTTAATCGAATATCCCGTACCGTTTACAAGGGTCTTACCGCCGTTTATCGTATAAGCCGTGCCGTTTATAAGCGTTTTATGTGCCATACAAGCACCCCCTTATTCGTAAGTCCAAGCAATCGCACCGTTTACGGCTGGAGTTGTTTCTGCGCTGTTAAGGCTTGAACCTCTCGCCATAAGTGTAGCGTAATTGGTGTCGGCTACGTTTACTGCGGTAGAACGATTGAGGTCGCTCATTAACGCCATATTCGCGCCGTTATATGTAGGTCTGTCACCACTACCCGTTATAGCAACGGTACGTGTCGAATCTCCGATATTTGTTGCACTGCTCGAAGCACCAAACTCGGTAATGGTTATCTTTACAGCATCGCTTGCAAGCGCACTTGCGGTTTCCACGGTAGGCACATAATCTCCGTTTATGTTGGAAAGTATGTGAGCATTTACGTTATTACACCAAGCATTTGTCGCAACATATATTGCACTTTCCGATGCGCTGTAATATATCGCATTGATTTTGGAGTAGGTGTTGAGTAATCGGATAGCCTTTGCGTTCGTGTTGCTATCGTCACTCGAAACAGCGACCCAAACAAGCTCTCCCGCCCTCGATGTAATGAGCATCGAGAAGCCTTTCTCATACCAAGCACCATTACCCCAAGCACCGAACCCGCTGATTTTCGTATATGCAAGAGCCGAGTTAGACATAGCTTTTGAAACGGTGGTAGCAATATCAGCCTTGTTCGCTTTATCGTCTATCGAGTTCAACAGAGCCATAAACTCCGCTTCCGTACCCGTAAAGCCGCCGTCTTGTGCGTACTGATATGCGCTTTTGCCGTCGCTTCCGTTTTTACCGTCAACGCCGTCTTTTCCGTCGCTTCCGTCCTTGCCGTTCGTGCCGTCGAAGTAATCAACGCCCTTCTGCGGGGTGTAGCCGTCTTCGCCGTCTTTACCCGGAGTTCCGACAATAGCGGGAATCTCGACCCAATTACCGTTCACATCCTTCATTCGAAGAATAGCGAGCTTTCCATTCGCCGTAGCATCGTCCGAGCCAACGACAACGACCGTCTTTTCTTCGGTCGAACCATCGTCAAGGTCAAACTCCCAATCCTCGGTAGATGTCGGTTCGCCCTCGGGATTTATCCATACCGTCGCATTAGCGGGCGGTGTACCCGAGCCGACGTATACGCCTGACGAGCCGTTCTTTACCTTCAACTGCGATCCGTCCGAGAATGTAATGACGTTATATCTGTCGTCTTCTGGCGACTGCTCGATGGAGGCTACGGTTACACCTACAACACCGCAGTTCAGCTTTGTGCCGTTACAGAAGGTGAATTCGAGTTCTCCGTTCGCGTTCGTGCCGACCGCCGTAAGCTCTCTACCGCAGATGTATTCGAGCCATTCGTCAATCTTATTCATACGGCCCGCAGTAAGTATCTGTCCGGGCTTGAAGTTTTGACATTCGTAAGCCATCCGAATCCCTCCTTATACGCTTGCATTAACGATCTCGTTGAGGTTCACGGCTTCAACGGCGGTTATCATTCCGTTCGCATCGACCGCAGCTACTCGGAGATACTGTCCTACCGTTGCCTTCGTGGGCTTCGGAAGCAGGGTGTTAAGCGTTGCGGCGTTAAGGGGTGTACCCTCAACACTCGGCTCGTCTGCTCGTTCGAGTGTGACGTATATCGCATCGCCTCCACCCTCGGGAGTGAGCTTGTATCTGTTCGGACGAGTAGGTTTTCTATCTATAAACATTTTAGTTGCTCCCTCGTTTAATTTCGTCGGCGGGATTTAAGCGTCCCCGCCGTGACGCTGTTCGGAGATCAACCGAGAATGACTCTCTGCATTTCTGCGATGAACTTCTCGTTCTCCGCGCGGAGTGCCGCGAGTTCTTCGTTGTCGCGGTGAAGCTGTGCGATGCTTGCCTGTGCCTGTGCGACCATAGCTTCGTTCTGCTTCATCTGTGCGTCGATTTCCTTGTTGGTCTCGATCATGAGGTTTACAAGGTTGATGAAACCTTCCTTGAAGCCCTGCGACTTGTTTTTGAGTGTTTCAGCCGTAGCCATTTTCTGATCCTCCTAATTTTATAGATCACCACAGAATACATCTCCGCAACGCAACGCAGAATCCATCGACCTACGAGCGTGTAAGAGTATCGTTTCAATGTTATTCGCAACGCTGAAAGTAAATTTATCGCCGACCTCGGGGAGTGCGATGCTACTTCCCACGGCGTTTCTTATCGCTCTTACGTTATCCACGTATCGCGTTAAATCGGACACACGGGGAATATCCCACATAGCCCAATCGGTTTTCGTTATCAACCCGAGACCTAATTCATCGGATATTTCCGCAACCGTTCTTTCGACACGGTTAAGGTCTGAGTAATTATACGCACCCTTCGTAGCATCCGTAGCCACTACCTCGGTGTACGGCGCGTAGCTGTGTCGTTCGCTTCCGAGTTCGAGCATTACATCGTAGAACTTTACAAACGACCCTGCGGGTACGCTTATATCGGTCGTGACGTACACGTAGGCGGCAAGATAACCCCTCGCGTTCGTGTTCTCGGTTACGGTAAACGTTACGCTTCCCGTTTCGCTGAGACTCGCTCCCGCATACTCGTAGCCGTTATCATCGTGCCAATACAGGGCAATCTGCGGTGTACCGCTACCGACGATGGAATCCACCGACAGCGTGAACGTCTTACCCTCGTACTTCGATGCTTCACCGAGTATCGAGATAGCGTATAAATACACGCCTTCGCTGAGTGCGGTAGCCATTATGTAGTTCGTGCGATATTTAAGCTCTACGACCGAGGAATAATACGGCCCCTGTGTAAACAGGTTCGCGCCTACCGTAGCCATCGGATCGCCGAGCCATTCGGCGCGTTCGGCAGCCGACATATTCGACCAACCTAACGAAGCGAGGGTATTACGGCGAAGAACGTTTTCTCGCGTTCTGTCAGTTATTAAACCCATCGTCGAAATACCCCCTTATACAAGTCTTGATACATCAAGTATGAACGTACCCAATACGGGTGCGATACCGTCAAGTACCCTGCCTTCATACGAGCCGTGGAACGCTCCGTTGAAGGTGTATTTTATATTCGTGATTACTACACCGCCGACATACCCGTACTTACTCTCGACGATAATCACGTCGAATAGATCGAGACGCGGGTCTGCGCGGAACTCACCCTTGATCTTCTTACGCGATTCGAGCGTTTCTTTTACGAGTTCGGCAATCTCGGTAGCCTGTGCCTCGACCGAAACGAAATCGTTGTTTACCGTCTGTACCTCACCCGACGAACCCACCGACAGTTCGTGTGTATATCCATTCTCGCCGTATGATACCGACACCGTTTTCAACGGTTTCGATAACTCGATCTCGGGATAAGAATACGATAGCGACAACGGAATCAGATAATCTGTCGTGTCCTCGTTCAGCCGTTCGACGTGTAACACGCCTTCTCGGTCATATCGAATAACGCATCGTCCCGCGTTCGCGCATTTCTGCAATACAACGGCAAGCGTACTGTCACCCTTGTAGTTCGCCGAATAATTAGCCAACGATTCTTCAATCTCTACCGTGATATTATCGGGTATCGACTCAACCGCCATTTCCGCAAGATTTTTGAGAGTATCTGTTTTCACCGTCTTGTTTTCGGCGTTAAGGATAAACTCTAAAGCATCGCGCGCCGCGAATCGAGCTTCCAGACCGTTCGACGGCGCGCTCCACTCGGAGAGATAGAACGTACCCGCCTTTATCCACTCAATCGACTTATCATCCATAGTGAACCCGTACCTTACGGTGAGCCTCTGTCGCTCAGACAGATAGCGTTCCATACCCGTGGGGTTACTCGGATTCCATCGACCGTCGATGTTGTTCAGCGAGAACTCGATGCTGTTTTTCGGTAGCTCTGCACTCAACAAGTCGCCGTACTGTTCGTGAGTATAGCTGAGAATGTCCTTCTTATTCAGCGTCAGCATGTGACCGAGCTGTATGCTCTCGATCCTCGCTCTGCGGTAGGGAAGACACCAATTATGCACCGTGACCGTCACGCTGTCGTAGTTTACGAGTTCGAGATCGACCAAGCACGTTTTCTCGGTGTTATCCGTGACCGTGAGTTCTGCTACAACGGTTTCGCCGTTCTTCGCAGTTACCGTAAATACGGGGGGATATTCGCCGTACAGATCACTCCAAGTGATCGTTACGCCCGGAATTGCTACCGTTCTTACCGAAGGAAGCGTGAGTGTTACGCTACCGCTTTCGGAAATGTCGCTGACATAGCCCGAACTGTCGTAAGGTGCTGAATCGGGGAGGACGGTCATAGAGCCGTCCAAAGCCCACATATTCAGCTCGTTCGTAGCGTATTTAACCGCCGTTCCGTCGTTATCTACGACCTTGCTTACGTTCGAGAACACGGCTTCGTTCGTGCCACTCGGAACGGCTAATTCTTGCAATCCCACTTCGGACAACTCGCATTTTATCTCGATATGGCCTTCGGGAAGGATGCGCCTTTGGTGTATCTCTTTCCAAGCTTCGGATACTTCTATCATCGCTTACACCTCGATCAATGCAAGGGAACATCCTGTATATCCCATAACCGCACCCGTCTGCGGGTCGCGTCGCCACATATCGGCGGTTCTGTCATTTACGTAAAAGTCTCTTTCCTCATACATATTTGTTGTCTGATTCAAGAACCTCACTTTGTTGGTAAAGCTATCCGCGAACAGGGTGAGTATCTCAGCCCATTTGTAGGCATCAAGATACTTCCAGGATATTTCTATCTTCGCCACGTCCTTGCGGATGACCTCGCCAATCATTTCGCCCTGGGCGTTACGCGCGGAATTAACCATAGTAGCCGATGTTGCCCGATAAGCAGAAGGCTCGGGAAAATGAAAGCCGCCTATTGAAACAAGTGGTTCTATTGCCATTGTCAGCCTCCTCCTTAATAAGAATAAACTTCTCTACCCATCAGCGATGCGCCGCGTTCGCGCTGACGCTGTTCGACGGCATTCGTTATCTGGCGCCCGTCAAGGTAAACGTTGACCGCCTGCGCTGTGCTCTCGCGTTTGCCGTTCATAGCAGCAGAGACAGCGGCGTAGACACCCTCGTAAACAGCTTCTTGCATCTGTTCAACGTTCATTACTCCCGTGCGGCCTCCCGCGGCATTTGCCACGATCTCAGGTCCTCTCTCTCCGGCCCAGACGAGCGAACCTTGATTGAAGATACCACCATCTGCGGCGTAGGACAGATTGAAGCCCGAGGGATATCTGAACGACTGACCGAAGGCCTCAACCGAAGACCATTCGAGAGATATTTTGGGGATTCTGATGCCTAAAGTGGTGGTAAGCCCGCTGACGCTGCTCTGCCACCAGGATTTAGCATCTTCCCATGCGTTTTTGATCTTTGCCTTGATATCAATAATGCTCGGAGCGATTTCTTTAAGTGCAGTTTTGTGGCGATCCCACCAAAGCCTTGCACTATCCCATGCGTCGGAGACAATCCGCTTAACATCGTCGACCTTTGGCACGATCTCGGAAAGCGCGGGCTTGTTGTTCCACCAGGTACGAAGCTCATCCCACTTCCGAGGAATATCCCGGGTGAAAAATATTTTGATCCTTCTTTCCGTGTTTGATATCCAGCTCGAAACCGTCGTATCTCCGAGAACGAGATCCGCAAGATCGCCGAACCATCCGGTTAAAAGATCGTATGCGGTTTCAAACGGTGTAAATATGATTGAGGCAAAACCACCAAATACGTCGCCGAGTCCCAAGCCTATACTTTTGGCGCCCTCGATGATCTTCTCGCCGTCGAGAGTGAATACTCCGACTGCAATCTCGAAAGCACCCGCGACGATCTGCGCGAATCCCGACATGGCTTGCGTCACACCCTCAAGCACACCGACAAAGTTATCTATCAGCCCGAGCCCGATGCCACCAAACACAGCAGTAAGATAGCCTCCGTAGGCTTCGATAAGATCGATGTCTCCGAACCATTCCTTGAATTTTTCAACAATGGGATCGATGAAGGGAGCGAGAGGCGAGAGTGCCTCCTTGATTTCGTCGAGATGCCCCTTGATTTTTTCAAACTTCGGGGATATCTTGTCCTCGAAGAAATCGGATGCAACGACTTTAAGCTCTTCCCAATTTTTCGATATGAATGTGACCGCGGAGGCAATCGCAAGCACGGCGATAGCTATCGTCAGGAGCGAACCTGCGCTGAGAGAGCCAAGCGGAATATTGAGACCGCTTATTCTTTCGCCCAATGTTGCTGTTTTGAAGATTGCGTCGCTGAGTTCTCCCGTAAACTTCAGGAGGCTAAGCCCTGCAATTGAAAATGCTATTGTTGTGATAAGAGGCATCCAATCTTCGAGTTTTTCTTTGATGTTGTCAACATCCGTTTGGATCTTATCGAATATCGTCTGATCCCAAAACGATTCGATGTCGCCGTAAGGAGAAGAACCTTCTCCCTCGGAATCCGACGAGACATCGCTCCCGGGGCTGATAACGTTAAGTTCGTCGATGCCGATGGTGGCGTTTTTGAGCTTTTCAACTTCCTGTTCTGTCTTCTTAATCTCTTTGTTATAATTTTCAAGCTGTTCTTTCCCGTCGGTATAACCCGAAAAATCGGCGGTTTGAAGTTCAATACCAAGGAATTTAGCGAGATTTTGTACTCCGTCCTCGAGCAGTTCAACAAACGCTTGAACATAGGGGAGCGTTTTCGTAAGGATCGGCAAGAAAAGTGATCCTACCGACTGCGAAAGCGATTTGATCTGCTGATTCAGCGTTCGCATCATACCTTCGGCTGTGTTAAGCTCCTCGGCGTAAGTGCCGACAAGATTCTGCGCGTGTGCCTGATCGACAAGGGACAGATAACGGAGATATGATTTCTGCGCCTCGGTGGCGCTATTAAGGCTGATCTCAAGACCGTGTGTCGCTATGGTTTGCTCGAGCATCGCGTCCGTTACCGAGAATCCCATCTTTTTTATAGATTCGGATTCGCCGGAGATCGCTGATCTGATGGCTATCGCCGCGTCCTCTAAAGTCTTGTAAAAGTCATTGGAACCCGCCCATATATCATAGGTCAGTTCCATATAGCCCCGTGCCATTTTTGCTGCATCCTCTTGCGCCACTCCATATCCCTTAAGCATTGTCGCGTAGATCGAGGAATACTGCATAAACTGCTGGATGTTTATATCCATAGCGTCGTTAAGCTTCTGTATATACTCGTATGTCTCTTGAGCCTGTGAGCCGAAGCCTCTGCCGAAGCGGGAGGAAATGCCATCCCACTCGCTTGCCTGCTCTATGACATCCGACAGTCCCTGCATAATACGGCGCAAAAGCAAATAGCACTTCGACAGCACATTTGTAAGATTCGAAAGATTGAATATTCCGACGTTGACCTTTGTATTCGCCTGGCCTATCTGAACATTCGTCGTGCGAAGCACTGCATTTATGCCCTTGAAGCCGTCAGCGATATTTCCCATATTAACGGAAAGCGGGGCGACGACATCGTTAAGCCTCTTCACCTTTTCGGCGAATTCGTCGATAAGCTTACCGTCATCCGCGCCAAGCTTCCCCGTGACCTTATCGAGCTTGTCCATAGCGTTCACCATAGACGAGAAACCGCTATGCTTAAGCGTGGACAGAGGAGTCAGCGCATCTACAAGCGCGGTGACCTTTGTGCTGTCCACATTTACTTTATCGAGCGCCGCAAGCGCGGTAGGCAGAGTCTCGAGGCTTGAGTTCAGCCTTGAGAGCGATCCGACGCCCTTGAGCTTTTCAAGCGCGCCCGCGAGAGTGCGAAGCGCGGTCGATTGCTTATGCGTATTCGGGACGTTATCAAGAGCCTTTGAAAGGCGCTCGAGGTTGTTGACGGCGGTTCGGAAGCCGCCGTTTTCTTTAAGCTTGCCGAGTGATGCGGCAAGCTTGTCTATACTTGTTGCCGCATTCGTCGAGCGGCTCTGTATTTCTAACTGCAGACTGTCAATCGTTGTTGACATCGGTTTCACCTCCCTCTGTTGCGGGGTGTGACTCTCCGGTCATCTTTCTTCGCACGCGCTCTGCAAACGCGGCGAATTCTGCTTTGAGCCTTTCTTCCATCAGCTTCGCGTCGCGCTCCTCGCGTTCGCGGACCTCGGCGGGCGTTACCGGATAAGGCTCTTTAAGATATGGCTCTGCTTTGACGGGGGACATCGAGAAGCGGAAAAGCGGACTTGCGTCGCAAAGCGCTTCATAAAAGTACCTGCCCTGCAGCCAGAGCTCTTGATTTCTTCTTTTATATCGCAGCTCCTCCGCCTTTCGGAACGAAACAGTCATACAGACGTCGCCGTTCCAGAAATCGTCGTAGGACATTCCGATGGACATATAATGCGGGCAAAGCTGCTCAAATATTTCTCCGAAGCCCCGAAAGGTTAGCCCCTGACTACCTTCCAGGTCGCTGCGTTTCCCTCGTCCGCGGGCTCCTCAAAGAGAGTGTTTGCGGTCTCGGCGTACATTTCGAGAAGAACGTTGATAAAGCCTTCTTCTCCCTCCTTGCCGGTCTTGCCGATGAGGCTCTTATAGATCTCATCCATCTCCTTCTGCTTGAGGTCACGGTGATGTCTCATAAACGCGCCGTAGACGAGCAGAGGGATCATAGTCACGGGCATTGACTGGACCTTATCCCTTTCAAAGCCCATATTTTCGATTGCCTTTGCGGAATTGCGGGTGTACTCAAGGGTGTATTCCTTGTTCTTGTGGGAAATTGTGATCTGAATTGCCATTTTGCATTCTCCTTTTTTTAATTAAAAAATATTTTTAAGGGCGGCGGATTCACGCCGCCCTGTTTTTACGCTACCACCTTCGCCCATACGGGAACGGTAGAGGGTACGACCGAGATAGTCATATTGAGCGGGTTATCAACCTCGCCCGAGGAAATGCTTGCGCTTACGCCGCCCTTCCAGGTGAAGCCCGAACCGTCGCCGAAGATAAGCTTGCAGTCCTGCTCTGTGGTAAGACCGTTAAGCGCCTCATACTCTGCAGCATCGTAGTTTGCGAGAAAATCGAAGCTGTCGGGGGTCTGGCGGATGCCGGGAATATACTTCTTCGCATCGTCGGAAAGAGTCGTCACGTCTATCGAGCTGCGCTTTGCGAGAATTTCGGGGAAATTCTTGATAGCGTATTCCGTGGTGCCGACCATAAGTTTGGTGTTAAATGTTGAATGTGCCATAATTTAGCCTCCTATTAACGTTTGTAGATGAACCCGTCCGCTCCTGCCGTCGCTTCATAAGTAGCGGTGATGGCGAAGACGGTGGATTCGTAGAGATCGGGAGTAGTGGTGTAGGTCTTGCGACGAAAGCCCATACTCCGTATTTTTGTGTCAGCCGCGGCAAAGATCGCCTTTGCCTCAGCCTTTTTGCCGCTCTGCTTGTTCGAGAAGACTTGCAGGCGGTAAGCGAGCCCCGCGAATTTCTCTTTTCGCGAGGAGTCGATAAGCTCGTCCACGTCAACGTTGCGATATTCGTCAAGCGTGACCGCGGGGAATTTTGACGGTTTTCGCAGATATTCACCGACAACGGATAAACCGGGGAATCTCGGTCGCATATCGCGGGCGAAATCTGTAAATATTTCGTTTTCGTAATCGATCATTTCCAAACCTCCCGCGCTATCTGCGTTATCTGTTCAAGGATCGTATCGCGCGCTGTTCTCATCGCCTCGGCAGGGGGATTACCATAGGTGTGACGGACGGCAGCTCCCTCGCTCGGATAGTAAAACCATCCCTTCGGGCGCGCGCCCTTGCCCTGACCGTAAGTTCCGTGCTTCGGCGGAGTGTAATCCATACCCGAATCATCCCATTCGGGATTTCGTATGCCGGTGCCGAATTCGATAAATCCGACAGCCTCTCCCTCGGCTATGACAGCAGCGCGTGTGCCGTCTGCCTCAAATCTGACCTTGACGTCGTTTTCGCCGTCGTAGTCTGCTGTCGCAAAGACTTCGGTTGCGACCGATACGCCGATCTCGGCGAGTCTTTTGACAAATTCCTTTTCTTTTTCGAGGAAATCCTTTTTGTACTGCTCGAGCTGTTCAAGCGCGGCATCGACCGACTTGGGATCAAAGGGATCTATCGTGATCTTCACGCTCTTACCCTGACCTCCTTTATTGCGTACAGAATGCCGTTTTTGCTGTCAGCCTTCCTCGTGACGATGTAATTATGCGGCTCCTCGGGAGAGATACCGAACCAGATGATACTGTCCTCCGCGATCGGGCAATCTCTTGCTGCCACGCACATTACCCTTGTGTAATTTGTGAAATTGCCGAAAGCCTCGACAACATCCGCGCCGGTTGCTGACGATACGTTACAGAGCAGTTCGACGGGGTCGCTGTATATCAGCGTCCTCTCGCCGGTCTCGTTTCCGTTTTCGTCTTTGTTTTCCGTCTCGCCTTCAAAAAGCGCATAATATATCTTTCGTTTGTTTCGATTCAAACCGCGCATCAGCTCACGCTCCCGCAGAGAGGAAGGATCCTCGAGAGAAGCGAGGGGCTGACGTCAGCCGCCTCGTATGTGCGGCTGATGCCATTCTCGCCGTGTGCCGTCTGGCCTTCCGCGCCCATCTTCGAGAACAGCTCAACTGCGATCTGAAGCTGAACGTGTTCGTAAGCCGGGGGGACGGTCGCACCTTCGGGCTGACCAAAGGGATAACGCTTGTTCAGCACTATCCCCGCAGCCTGCGAAAGGAGAATGGAAAGCAAGCTGTCGTCAGCGGTATCGGGTGAGATAAGCACCCTTAACCCTTCGAGCTTTTCTTCGTTCGTCATAAGTGCTTACCTCCTATCGGAATCAGGCAGTAAGAGTGATCTTGACTACCTGGGTCTCGTCTACGAGCGCAGAAACGTAATACTTGCGGGTGAACGCAGTATTCTTACGTACATTCGCATCGTCTGCGGAACGAACATTCTTCGCGCTGATCTCGACCTCGGTGCCCTTCTTGATGAAGGTCTTTACAGCCTTCTTGGTAGCAACGTAGATCGCGTCGTCGTCCGCGTCCTTCTTATCGTAGAGGTTTACGCCGCAAACTGTACCGATGTAGCCGGTGCGAACAAAAGCCTCGATATACTTGAGATCGTCCTTGAGAGCCTTGCGGATTGCTGCCTTTGCCTTTCTGCTGACGTGCGCGAAGATCTCGACGCCATCGTTGCCTTCCTCGAGGTTCATAAGAGCGACAGCGTCCGCGAATGCGTTGAAGTCGAACGCCGCGGTATCAACCTTGAGAGATGCCTTCTTGAGCTCGCCGAAAACGTCGCCGTTGACGGTGTTGAACATATCGGTGCCCGCGTGCTTCATACCGATGGGAACGATCATAGGATCCTTCATCGCCTCTTCGTCAGTCCACTCGAAGCGGTTCTGCGCGAGAGTGATATTGTACTCTCTCTGTGCGTGACCGACAGTGATGGACTTGGTGTTGCCTTCACCTTCGGCAAGCTTCTCGGTGCCGTCGGTCGCGGTATAAACGTTGACGAGCTTCTTCATACCGTCGGTGCCCTCAAGGGTACGGTCAACGGTGCAGAAGCGCATAAGATCGAGGTGGGAATTGAACTGATCCTCTACCTCGTTTTCAAGAAAAAAGTTGTTGTAAGGGGTGTTACCCATTTTTAGTTACCTCCATAAAGTGCTTTGTATTCTTCGGGATTGTTCTGCGAAAACTCATATCTTTCCTTCGCCGACATTGCGCGGAGCTGTTCGATAGTCATAGAGCCGCCCGAGCCGTTGCCTCCGGGTGCGGGAGTGGAATCCAGCTTTTCGGAACGAAACTTTTCAAGCTCCCCGGCGATATGAGCCTTCTGATTTGCGAATACGGTATCAAAATCACCCTTGATAAGCGCATCAGCGGACGAGCGTGCGAGTGCTTCATCATAGCCGACGCCGAGATAGGCATTGACGAACGTGCCGTGCTTCTTCTCTCTCTCGAGCTCTTCAATACGCGCGATCATCTGCTCGCGCTCTTCGCGGTCCTTTTCAGCCTTTGCCTCTTCCTCTGTCT
>JAZQJB010000044.1:0-11391 GCA_045541375.1 Eubacteriales bacterium
GAAGTCGGATCGTAGCCATGTCGTTCTGTGAGCCAAGGAGTTGACTGCCTTATTTGTCTTCCTAAGACCGCTTGGCCCTCCGACTTTCTGAGTGAAATATTTCGCCATCGGCGAAATATTTCACTGCAATGCTGTCAACTCTTAAGTTGACAGCATTG
Source organism: Eubacteriales bacterium (assembly GCA_045541375.1). GTDB lineage: Bacteria > Bacillota > Clostridia > Oscillospirales > CAG-272 > CAG-390. The sequence continues at coordinate 159 of JAZQJB010000044.1, forward strand.
CCCGCAAGCGGGAGGGGAGCGTGTAATATTTTTATTCCATTACCATTTCATCCTCGGGGTTATTGGGGGAGATGGGGATGATAATATAATCCTTAACGGGGGTCAGATCTGCATTAGGATTCATAATAACATAGTAATGTGTTGTGGTTACGGCTTCGCCTTTGTCAATGAATTTCAGCGCAACGGCGACGTCGTTGGAAATACCGTTAATAGAATATACTTCGCCTTGCAGTTTCTCTGTATAGATCCATTCTCCTGTGTCGTTTTTCCAACCTGCGGTTACGGAAACGTTAGAAAGCATATTTCCAATTTTATCTTCGGCGATAACTTTGCCGCCAATATAAGTGGAGAATATTCCATCGTCCACATTATAGAAATAGCCTTTTTCGTAGACTGCTTCGCCGATTTCGGTATCGGTAGGCGGAAATGGGTCATTGCCCTTAAGCATCATTGGCAGAGTAATTGCCGCAGCTGCAAGTAAAATAGCAAAGCAAGCAACTATAGAACTCCATTTGAGCCAATTGTTCTTGTTTACTGTTTTGGTGCTGTTGGCCGCCCCGATGACCAGATCGTCATCGATAAGCCCGACAGCGTTTGCGACTCTCGGTGTTTTCATAATTCAACGCCCTCCTTGATAAGGTATTCTTTCAGCTTTTTGCGTGTGCGGAGCAACATATTTTTGACCTTGCTTTCGGTAAAGGAATAGCGTTTTGCTATGGCGCAGACGGAATCAAAGAAATAGTATTTGCGGATAAAGACGTTGCGGGAGTCCTCTTTTTCGGCGCGCAGAAAGCGGCTTATCAGCCTGCCGATGTCTTCGTCACTCACTGTGTCCGCGATATTTTCATCCGACAGTACTTCGGCGAGCTGGTCGAGCGAGAGGAGCACTTCCGCCGAGCGTTTTTGTCTTGACAGCGATTCAAGCCGCTTAAGCGAGAGATTCCTTGCGATCCTGCAAACGAATGACTTGAAATTGTTCGGTCTTTCGGGCGGAATCGCGTTCCAGATTCCGATATATGTATCATTCACGCATTCCTCCGAATCCTCGTGATTGTGCAGGATGTTATACGCGATGTTGTGGCAAAGCTTTCCGTATTTTTCCTCCGTCTCCCTGATTGCCTGCTCGTCGCGTGCAAAATACAGTTCTATAATATCAAGATCTTCCATGTTGTTCACCTCCCTCGTGGGAAATAAAAGCGCTTTCACCTCATAAGTACGTTTTTTCGGGCGCCCGTCTCGGTTTTTTGAAAAGTTTTTTATATTATAGCATATTTTTGCGGGAAATTCCCCGCTTTTTGAAAAAAACAATAGGCTGTATCGCATTTTTTTGTGATACAGCCTGTAATTATGTTATTTATTTTTGTCTTCCTCCGCGTAGTAATTCAGAGTATCCTCAATAGATTTCTCAATACGCTCGATCAAGCCTTCTTCGTATATGTCGCTGTAAAGGAAATCTTTGAGGTCGATTTTGCCCTCGGGGCGGTCGTAAGATTTATTTGAATCGTAGGGATGATGTTGCAAAACGAAATGCACCGAATAGAACGAGATTCCCGATTGATCCAAAAGCTCCCGTGTCTTCAGCAATATCTCGGCAGCCTTTTCTTTGGTGACTGTGTCGCTGTTGATGTAGAGAACAAGCTGGCCGTTCTTTTTGCCGAGCTCGCCGATATTGTAGAACTTATCGTTGACAAGCTCGCTTCTCTTGATAGCCCCTTCGATCTCTTCTTCGCCGACCTCGCGGTCAAATTCCAATCTGCCGTGAGCCATATCTACTGTGTAGGGATACACGTAGCTGTTGAGGACTGCATCGACCATATCGCGGTATTCGAAAAACAATCTGTTCGCCACGTTGGCGTGTCCAGTCACGCGCGAAGCATAATCGTCGTTTTTCAGTTTTCCGAGCATAGAGATCCGCAACGTAAAGTTCCCGTCCATACTTTTCGGAGAAACGATATGGGCATAATATCCGCTATCCTTAAAGCTATAAGATATTTCTTGTATCTCATAATCGGTATTGGCGTATCTGTCTTCAATGTAAGAGCTTGCCGTGTGCTTTGCCAGCATTTTTGAGATCGGATTACCGACAAGTCCGTTTGCAAACCAACAAACGCCCGCGGTCATAAGGATGGCAAGACAAAATGCAGATATTTTTATAATGCGCTTTTTGATGTCGTCGCCTTTTTTGAAAGCGTAGTGCAGGAGAAAGGCGATCGCAATTCCGATCAGCACAAAGATCGCGTATAACAGTGTCCAGGATAAAGTATCTGCGAAGTTTATTTCTATCAGTTGGAACGCGAACACGGCAAGGTCGATCAGCAACAGCAATACGGGAACCTTATAGACTGCTTTCCATTCGAACACATAATAGCCGAAAATGCCGACGATGGGCATTATGAAGCTGTTATACATCAAATTCTCGCCCGCTGTCCAGCCGAAGCCGAGAAAGATCAAAAATATGAGCGCGGCATAAGCAAGTGAATAGAATTGTCTGTTCATCCGCTTCATCATGATCTTGAAAGGCTTTGTATCGGGTTTGTTTTCTGCTGTCGATAAATCCCCGCCCGCTTTTAAGCTTTCAAACTCAGCCCGACATTCGGGGCATTCTTTCAGGTGATCGTTTACCAACTGTTCCGTTTCCTTGCTTGCCATCTCTTCAACGCAAAGCGGCAAAAGGTCTCTGACGACGCTGCATTCAATTTTCATGGCTCTTTTCCTCCAATCTTTTCTGGATCATTTTTCGTGCTCGGTGATAGGTGACGCAAGCCCAATTCTCGGTTTTACCGAAGATCTGCGCTATTTGCTTGAAACTGAGATCAGCATACACTCGCCACATAAAGACCTCTTTGTAAGGGTCGTTTACATCGTGCAGGATCTTTTGTATCCTTGCGATCTCGTCTTTTTTGGCGTATTCTTCGGCTACGTCTGATGCCGCGTCGGGAATCTCAAGCATCTCGTCATCGTCGATGCTTTGGATCATACTGCTTTTCTTTATGTAAGAATAGTAGCAATTCTTTGCTATCTGGCAGAGCCAGACACGGACGTCGCAATCCTCGCGGAAGCTGTCGATGGATTTCATCGCTTTGAAAAAGGTATCGCTTGTTATCTCTTCGGCTATATGCTCGTTGCCCGAGAGCCGCAGGATATACAGGTAAACATCATTGAAATATGTTTTATATAACTGCTCGTAATTTGTCACCGTATCACCTCCTTCACTTATAAGACTCGGAAAAAGAGAAAATCTTACAAACTTTTTTTATTATTATAGCATATTTTTGCGGGAAATGTGTGAACGGAGAGAGTGAAGGAGCAAAAATCTCCCGCGAGGGGAGATTTTACTCCTTCCAAGCGGTCGGCAGGGGCGCTGCCCGCTTGAATCACGGAGAGATTTCGCGCGGCTCTGGCGGTTTTCCGAAGGAAAATGGAGGCGGGAGCCGACAAGACAGAGTCGACTTTTGCCGTAGGCAAATATGTCTGCGGAGGTCGGGTTAAGGCTCCGCCTTAAGAATCTGCAAACTTTTGAAAAAGTTTGATCAAAACTTTTCCGCTTTTGTGATTCTGTCACGGAAAAAGTGTGGAAAAAGAGATATAATATAAATGTAATAAATGAAAGCGAGATTTTGAAATGGAACACGTTTACGATATGATAGTTATTGGCGGCGGGCCGGCTGGGTATACCTCGGCGCTTTATGCGGCGCGCGCGGGGCTCGACGTCGCGGTTATAGAAAGAATGTCGGCGGGTGGTCAGATGGCGGTCACCGACAGGATCGACAATTATTCGGGCTTCGACGAGGGAATCCCCGGTTTCGAGCTCGGAATGAAGATGCAGGCGGGTGCAGAAAAATTCGGTGCCGTCACGAAATATGCCGAGGTTCAGAGTGCGGAGCTTGAAGGCGATGTCAAAAAGATCGTCACGTCCTCGGGTGAGCTCCTTTCGCGCACTGTCGTGATCGCGACGGGGGCGGGTCCACGTGAGCTCGGGATCGAGAGGGAAGAGGAATACGTCAGCCGCGGTGTTCACTACTGCGCGCACTGCGATGGCAGATTTTATAAGAACAAGGTCGTCGCCGTCGTCGGCGGAGGCAATTCTGCGCTTGAAGACGCGCTTTACCTCTCGCGTCTTGCATCGAAGGTATACCTCATCCACCGCCGAGATTCATTCCGCGCGTCGAAGATCTACGTCGATGCCCTCGAGAAATCCGAAAATATCGAATTCCTCGCGAACAGTTCGGTTTCGGAACTCATCGCGGACGAAAGAGTGACGGGCATCCGTCTTGCGGATGGCAGAGAGCTTGAGGTGAGCGGTCTTTTCGTCAGCATCGGTCGCAAGCCCGCGTCCGAGATATTCCGCGGACAGCTCGATCTCGACGCCGGCGGTTACATCATCGCCGACGAATCGACGAGGACGAACATCGCAGGCGTTTACGCAGTCGGCGACGTCAGAACGAAGCCCCTGCGCCAGGTCGTCACGGCAGTCGGCGACGGCGCGGTAGCGGTTCATTTCGCGGAAGAATATCTTTCGGGAATGTGATCACGCTGTTGAAATGAATGTAAAATTATGATATAATAATATATAACGCTCACTCGTTTTGAAGTCTTTTGGTTTGTCAGTTATGACCAAAAGACTTCTTTGAATATGTGCAAATCGCCGAAAATATCTGATTGAGCCCCAATATGCGTTACTTTTTGGCATAAAATGCATTATGATATATGAAAGGACGTTACGAAGGAGGTTCCTATGGACGATAGAAGGATAATAGAACTTTTTTTCGCTCGTGATGAACGTGCAATTTCGGAGACCGAAAAGAAATACGGCGCCCTATGCCGTTACATAGCCGGGAACGTTCTCGCTTCGCGCGAGGACGTTGAGGAATGTGTCAGCGACGTTATGCTTGCGCTTTGGAACGCGATTCCTCCCAAGGATCCGGAGGATTTTTGCGCCTACCTCAGTAAGACGGTTCGTAACCGTGCGTATGAGATCTCACGCAGCGCGAATGCGTGGAAGCGTGGGGGCAATGTAACAGTTGTGGGTGAAGAATTTATGTCAACCCTTGACGACGGCACCGATCTTGCATCCGATTTTGAAGCGAAACGGATGGGTAAGGTCATAAGCGATCTTCTCCGACGCGTCGGAGAAGCGAATAAAGACATTTTCGTTATGCGCTATTGGCTTGGAATGAGTCACGCGCAGATCGTGCAGCAAACGGGTTACAGCGAGGGCAAGATCAAGATGTCACTCAAGCGTACCCGTGAAAAGCTCGCCGAGGCACTCAGAAAGGAGGGATTCACAAAATGGAGCTCGAAAACAAACTGAGGAAAAAAAGAATGCTCGAAGCGCTCGACTATATCGATGACGATATTATTTCAAGTACCGTGAAGAAGATAACCCCTGACGATTACCGTGTTGCCGAGCCGGTAATGACATGGAGGACGCCACTGAAGCATTGGCGACAGTATCTGGCTTTGGCGGCGTGTCTGCTATTGCTTTCCATAGCTTTCCCGCTGTTCAATTACGTTGCGGTATTTATCAGTAATCTCACCGGCAGCGCGGGAAGCGAGTCAACGGAAGCAATAAGCTCGGAATTAATAGATACCGACGAGACCGATCAGCATTTCACGACCGAGTCGCTTGAAACTGAACAGCCCAACCTCTCAACGGAATCGGTTTATACTGAGCCGGTTTTTCAGTATGTGATCTCTCGTGAAGAATTCGATGAAATGACAGAGGCTTGGAAAAAGTTCCGAAATAATGATAAAGCTTATATTACAAGAACTTATGAAGAATTTTCGTATTATTATCCGTGCCAAGGCTTTGTGTGCGTTTATATGAAAAAGGATGATATTTTAGTATTTTGCATTCATAGCAGTGTAACTTGGTATGGTGAAATGACTGTAGCAGGGTGTTTGTTTACGCTGCCCCAGATGGAGGAGATATGGGTGTATAAAGATAAAGAGTTTTTATCATTGACACAAGCGTATAACAGCGGTTTGCTGAACGAAAACGAGATAAAGGAACTATCTGAAATACACTATGAGCATCTTTATAGTGAAAATAAATACGGATAAAAATATTATTATCGCAAAACAGCAGAAATGTGATCAAATCACAGAAACCCGCAAAAATTTATGGTATAATATAGTCACAACAAAACAAAACACCTATTTGGAGGATCTAATAATGAAGAACAACGTTAAGTTTTATATCTGTGAGCATTGCGGCAACCTTGTTGAGAAGGTTCACGACGCGAAAGTACCGCTTATGTGTTGCGGTAAGAAGATGACCGAGCTCGTCCCCGGCACAGTCGAGGCAAGCCACGAAAAGCACATCCCCGTCGCAAAGGTCGAGGGTAATCAGGTCAAGGTCTTCGTCGGATCGGTCGAGCACCCCATGGCAGAGGAACACAGCATCCTTTGGGTAGCACTCGAGACCGACCGTGGACTCTACCGCAAGCATCTTGAAGTAGGCGCAGCACCCGAGGCAGTTTTCGCACTTGCTGACGAGGCGCCCGTCGCAGTTTACGCTTACTGCAACCTGCACGGACTTTGGAAGCAGGAGCTTTAATAAAAATGACCGCTTCGGCGGTCATTTTTAGTGGAAAGTGAAAAGTGGAAAGTGAAAAGCTTCGGTGAATTTCCGCCCCCTGGGCGGAAATTTTCATATTTATTGACTTAGAATAAAAAATATGCTACAATTAATATGTCGATATGCACAAAAAGAACCTTCCATGTTTGTGTGAAATGACAAAAATTCGTCTTTTGGGAAATATTTTTCGAAAATCTGTTACGGTTGAGTTCGAAACCGCAACTTTATTAGTGAAGGGCCCCGAAACGCCGGAAGGAGGAAGACCGATGAAGGATGAACAGATAATCGAATTATTCAACAGCCGCAACGAGCGCGCGATAAGCGAAACGCAGGCGAAATACGGCGAGCATTGCAACCGCCTTGCGGGTACGTATCTTCAAAGCCGCGAGGACAGGGAGGAATGCTTGAATGACGCTCTGCTCGCCCTTTGGAACACGATCCCGCCCGAGTCGCCGCGAAGCCTTTTTGCTTATCTTTCGGGAATCGTCCGCAATCTCGCCAAAAGCCGCAGAAGGGCTGCGATGGCGCAAAAGCGAGGCGGAGAGGTGCAGATAGTGGGCGAGGAGTTCCTTGCCATTCTCGATGACGGGAGCGATCTCGCCGCCGAGTTCGAGGCAAGCCGCGCGGGCAAGGTTATCAACTCCTTCCTCGAGCGCTCAACCGAAACCGAAAGAGATCTCTTTGTGATGCGCTTCTACTTCAACGAAAGCTATCCCCGAATTTGCAAGCTGACGGGATTTACCGAGGGCAAGGTGAAAATGACGCTCTCGCGGATGAAGCAGAGGCTGAAAGACGAATTAAGAAAGGAAGGTTTTATAGTATGAAAAAGACGAAAGACGAAAGACTTCTCGATTCTCTTGATTATATCGATCAAAAATACATCGCGGGAGCAGAGAAGTATTACAAAGCTACCCCCGACGGCCGCATAGCCGAAAAATTCGCAAGGCGCAACAGATGGCTGAAAGTTGCTGTCGCCATCGCGGCGTGCCTTGTGCTCCTTGCGGTGGCAGTTCCCACAGCAACAATAGTCATCGAGCACGAAGAATATATCCCGCCCACCGTCGGCGCGGAGAACAGCGGCGTTGAGGTCGAGCTCCCGCCACAGTATGACGGAAGCAGAGGTCTTCAGTACGTTATCAACGAGGACGGCAAAACGGCATCATTCGTAGGCTTCGGAAGCTGCACGGATGAAGATATCGTCATCGCGTCCTATTACGAAGGCTTGCCCGTTGTCGAGATGAGAAATCAGCCGTATTACGATGAGGATCATCATTACAACGACTTTGCTTATGGCAATAAATACGCAAAGAGCCTGACGATCTCGGATACCGTAAAGCGTGTTCTCGGCGCGATCATTGACGAATGCCCCAATCTCGAGCGTGTTTATATCGGCGCGTCGGTTGAAGGTTTTCAAGTTCCTTGCTATAACTATCCGAGCAAAGTTGTAAGCATAGAGGTTTCGTCCGAGAACAAGAACTATTCCGGCAAAGGCAACTGCCTTGTTGATCTCCGCGATAAACGCCTCGTCTGGGGATGCGATACCTCGGTGATTCCCGAGGACGGAAGCGTTGAAATTATCGGAGTATCAGCTTTTATGAATGCTGACGGATTCAGCGCAACGTATCTGCCCGAGGGCATTAAGGTCATTTATCCTTTGGCGTTTGACAGATGTGACGGACTTGTCACAATGCGTCTGCCGTCCACTGTTGAAAAAATATACGGCTCAACCTTCACTATGTGCGAAAACCTCGAAAGTGTAGATCTGAATGGTTATACGGAAATACCGTCAACTATGTTTCAGGCTTGTTCTTCCCTGAAAGAGATCAAAGGCAGTGAAATTATCACTCAAATAGGTGCCCTTGCATTCCAAGGTTGTACTTCGCTAACGATCGATCTTACTCCCGCACTTGAAAAGATAGAGAAATACGCATTCGCCTTCCTTTATCAGAACGGAGAAGCAGTGATCAATTATGCCGGAACGATGGCAGAATGGAACGCCATCGAAAAGGCAGAAAACTGGAAGAGCAACACCTGGCTCATCACAGTCAACTGCACCGACGGAGTTCTCAAATTTACAGGTAAATAAAAATAAAGCCGAGCGCACCCCGCGCTCGGCTTTTTTAATAAGTAAACATGATATATTCGCTCCGCTCATACGATATGTTAACACACGATATACCTCCCGGCACGATATGTTCGCCAAAGGCGAACGTGAATCAAATAGGAAAATTTCCGCAAAGCGGAAATTCACCTTAATTTTGCCGCAGGCAAACCTTAACTCGCGCGAAGCGCGACCTTAACTCGGGCGCAGCCCGATCTTAACTCGAGCGCAGCGAGACTTGCATTTTCCGCCAATATATGCTACAATAATTATGTCATCCTGCACAAATCTCTCCTTCCATATTTGTGCAGTTCGTCAAAAATCAAAAAGTTTTCGGATTCTTGTTACTTTTTCTGAAAATCGGATTCTTATAGGGTGAAAGGAGGAGATCCACATGGACGACAAGAAAATAATCGAAATGTTCTTGGCTCGAGACGAGAACGCCATCAGGGCTGTCGAGAAGAAATACGGCGGCTTGTGCTACCACGTTGCATCAAACATTCTTGCCAGCCACGAGGACCGCGAGGAATGTGTGAACGACGTTCTTCTCGCCCTCTGGAACGCCATTCCTCCCGAGATCCCCGAGAATCTGCGAGCCTATGTTGCCAAGGCGGCGCGTAACCGCGCGCTTGCAATTCTTCGCAACTCGAACGCCCGCGGCCGCGGCGAGGTAAAGATCGTCGGCGACGAGTGCCTCTTCTTCGTTGATGACGGCACCGACCTTTTATCCGAATTCGAGGCGAAGCGAATGGGCAAGCTGATCAGCGATTTTCTTCGGAGAACCGAGGAGGAGCAAAGAGAGCTCTTCGTTATGCGATATTTCCTCGGAATGAGGCACGAGGCGATAGCGAAAAAGACGGGCTTCACTCTCGGTAAGGTCAAAATGACCCTCGCACGAACAAAGAAAAAGCTTGAAGAAGAACTAAGAAAGGAAGGTTTTACGTTATGAGTAAGAATAAGAACGATAAGCTCATTTTCGAGGCATCGGGGCATCTTGACGATGACCTGATCTCGGAAGTCCTCGGCAAATACGAGGCGAAAAAGAGCGTCACCCAAAACCGTTTTGCCAAAATGAACAGAGGCATCAAAATAGCCGTCGCCATCGCGGCGTGCCTTGTACTCCTTGCGGTTGCAGTTCCCACAGCGACAATAGTCATCGAGCGTGGAGAATATATCCCGCCCACCGTCGGCGCGGAGAACAGCGGTGTCGAGGTCGAATCCTCGCCCGAGCATGACGGAAGCAAAGGGCTCATTTACGAGGTCAACGAGGACGGCAAGACCGTGTCCTTCGTCAGCTACGGAACCTGCACCGACGAGGTAGTGTATATCGCATCGACCTATAACGGAATGCCCGTGACCGAAATGTATAATATACCGTATGCGGAAGCAGATCGAATTAACGCAGATCACGACTTCAACAGTAAATACGTTAAGAGATTGGTTATATCGGACACCGTGCAGATCGTTGATGTTGAATGCATCCGTCAGTGCCCGAATATCGAAAGCGTGTATTACGGCGCGAGCGTGGCGCGAATAAAACCTATCGTATTCAACTCGGGATATGGCGAGAATTTTTCAAAGGTAGAGGTATCGCCTGATAACCCCAATTTCTCGGATGATGGTAATTGCATAGTTGATCTCAGAACCAACGCCCTCGTTCTTGCTACTCCTACCACGGTTATTCCCGATGACGGAAGAGTTAAGATAATTGCCAATTCGGCATTTGCATCCGCAAGGTCTATTACCTCGATAGTAATTCCCGAGGGGGTCAAGATTATCGAGAATGATGCGTTTCTATCCTGCGATGCACTCGAAAGTGTTACTCTATCCGATAGCCTTGAGGTTATAGGAGCACGGGCATTTATGAACTGCAAAAATCTCAAAAAACTTGAGCTCGGCACTAATCTGAAGTCCTTCAGTCAGAATGTTTTCCATAAGTCGTATTGCCCGACTCTCTATTATAAGGGTACGGTTGAGCAGTGGCTTGACGTGGCAAAGCCCTCGAGCTCTAACGTAAAGCTCTCGATTCCCGTTACCTGTACCGACGGCAGATCGCTTTCAAATGCGGGTAATCAGGATAGTTATCTCTGGTTCCTCCTTCCTGAATATGAGACGTATTTTAAGGAGCAACGCGGTGAGTTTATGCCTGAACAGCAGTATAGAAAGAGCACCCGCGAATCAGAGGCTTATATTGGTGTTCCAATCCCATAACAGAATGTAATGCAAAAAGCCGAGCGCACCCCCGCGCTCGGCTTTTTTAATGAGTAAACACGATATATTCGCGCCGCTCATACGATATGTTAGCACACGATATACCTCCCGGCACGATATGTTCGCCAAAGGCGAACGTGAAATAAATAGGAAGGGGCTGGGTCATTAAGATATATTTTGCAAAGAGTAGTATAAACAGTATCATTAATTAATTCCTTGGTGAAATTCGCAATAGAATGAAGTTGCGCGCTCTCCTTTCACCGCTTCCGCGGTCCCCCTTCCTCCCGGAGGAAGGCTAAAGGGTGCGTGCAAGCTTCATTGATTGTGCAGCGAATTTTGCT
>JAZQJB010000045.1:0-25959 GCA_045541375.1 Eubacteriales bacterium
CGACAAACCATTCGCCTTCTCCCGGATCTTGGGTAGCGAAGCGGCGACGCGGTATTGAATGACAGTCCGGGGGACTGTTAGACCCGCGGCGTGACCGAGCCGCAGCGAGACAAGGGGGACCGCGGGGAGCGGTGTAATGAGCTCCTTGCTTCGCAAGGGGTGGCGGAGTCTGTACTGCATAAACGATAAGGCAACAAAAATGAAGCATAACATTACGAGCCGCATATATTATTATTAATTAGCATAATAATACGCTGTCATCCTGAGCGGAGTCGAAGGATCTCGCGCAGCGGGTCAATTATGGAATTTGCCTTGAATGTTATCACTATGATCAATAATCCATATTGATTTAATTCACAGCAGACTCAAATGTCAGCCCGGCTCCGCCGAGGTCCTTCGACTCCGCTTCGCTACGCTCAGGATGACACGTTCTGTAGTATTTGGGGGAATATAATAAGTATCTCGCAATGAAGCTTTTGAAATTTTTTCAATAAAATATTCCTCTTTGCTCAAACAGAATTATTGCAATGAACGGTATTCGCTGAATTTCAAAATTATAGCGACAAACCATTCGCCTTCTCCCGGATCTTGGGTAGCGAAGCGGCGACGCGGTATTGAATGACAGTCCGGGGGACTGTCAGACCCGCGGCGTGACCGAGCCGCAGCGAGACAAGGTGGCACGCGTGAGCGTGACGTAATGAGCTCCTTGCTTCGCAAGGGGTGGCGGAGTCTGTACTGCATAATATCAAGAAATTCAAAATCGAGCTTCATCATATTATTTTGCTAAAAAGTGTTTACAAACCGCGTAATTTGTGATATAATAAGTTTGCGAAGCGGAAGTACTTTATGTCTTCCGAATAAAATACTCTTCAAGTGTACATTTTATCTATGATAAAAATGTACGCTCTGTTTTCGTATACTTGGAGTTTTAATTCGGGTATATGTATTTCCGCTTCGCAGCAAAAGGAGCTACGTTTTTTGTGCGTGGCTTCGGCTGCGCACTTTTTGTTTTGGAGGAAAAAGGAATGGAATATTATAACTTCCCGGGGTTTGATAAGCTTGAGGAGGGTTCGCCTCTCTATCTTGCCCTTCCGCTTTGCGAAATTTTGCATTCATTTTTAGGCGATCGGGATTTCAGCTATATTTCCGCCGCTATGTATCCGATCGAGCTTGTTGAGCTGATCCTTCATTATTTGAAATATGACAAAAAGATCGATCAAGCCAAGATCAAAGATTTTGGGGAAAAATACCTAACCGAAAATTCGCTTTGTCCCATAGAAGAACTCTTGGCGGCTGAGGATTCCGATAAATTCTTCCAAATGGTCGCAGACCTTAAAAAACTGGCACAAATGTAAAAAGCAGGGCTGAGTCAATCTGATTGACTCAGCCCAAATTTATTATTTATCCTTGGAAAACGTCGTTTTTCCATTGGCCTTCGAAGATCTGGCCGTATTGGTTGACGTATTTGCCGTAGCCGTGGCGCTGGCTGTTCTTCCATTGACCTTCATAGGAAGAGCCGTCCGCCCACTTCATATATCCCTGACCCGAATAGGTGCTGTTTGACCACTCGCCGTAATACTCGTGTCCGCGGGCATATATGTATCTGCCTGTGCCGTTGAATTTTCCGTCCTTCCACTCGCCGCTGTAAACGTCGCCGTTTGCATAGACCATTGTGCCCTGGCCGTTTTGCTTGCCTTCGGAGTAGTTGCCCTCATAGACAGTGCCGTTTGAGTATTTCTGCTTGCCCTGCCCGTGTAATTGGTCGTTGAGCCAATTGCCCTCGTATCTGCCGCCGTCAGCCCAGGTTGCAACGCCGTAGCCGTTGCGCTTGCCTTCCTTCCAGCTGCCGTCATACTTGTATCCCTCCGCAGAGGTGTAAACGCCCTTGCCATCGAACTGGCCGAGAACGAAATCGCCGACGTACATATCGCCGCTTGCCCAGGTGAGGGTTCCCTTGCCGGTCCTCTCGCCTTCGACCCAGTCGCCGATGTATACGTTGCCGTTTGCGAAATAATACGAACCCTTGCCGTGGCGGTTGCCGTCTTTATAATTGCCCTCGTAGTAGGCACCATCCGGCCAAGTCATTTTGCCGTGACCGTTGTAGGTGTCATTTTCCCAGTTGCCCTCGTAGACAGTGCCTTCGGCGAAGGTGGTCACACCGTATCCGGTGCGTTTTCCTTGTTCCCAGTTTCCGACGAAAACGTTGCCGCTTACCCAGGTGTAGGTTCCCTCACCATGATATCGACCGCCGTCGAAGTAACCCTTATATGAGTCGCCGCTTGTATAAGTCAGCTCGCCGTAGCCGTCGGGCACGCCGCGCTCGAGATAACCGGTATAAATGCCGTAGCCCAGATCATGCGCGGTGACTTCACCCGTTTTCATTTGCTTGCTGTTTTCGGTGTTGAGATAGGATTGCGTGATATGTGCCGTTTTCTTCAGAAAATCGTATGCCTCGGCATCCATCTCGTCATCCCAGCCTATAACGAAGGCTGTCAGCGGGTCGGTGACCTTTCCCGCTTGCATTATGCTGTCTTTAAGATAGGTATCTGCCAGTTCCCTGACCTCTGCGGGGTAATAGTAATCATAGGCGCCGTAGAGGTGGTAAAGCTCATGGTTGAATGCCGAATAATCCGATGAGAACAATACAAAATATTCAGCCGAGAGAGTCGATGATCTTTGCTGAGCATAGGCTCTTCCCGCCTTGTTGAGGGCGAAAAGAACAGGGTTCGAATCTGCTCCGCTGCGGGAGTCAAGATCCGTTTGCATTGAATTGATCGAGGAGTATCCAACCGATTTTGCCGCCTCGTTGATCCAATCGGTCGAGTGCTCGCCCGCCGCGGCATCGCCCGCGATCTTCGAGCCGAGGAAGCTGAAGGTGATATCAAGCACCTTGCCATAGGACGCCGCAAGCTCCTCGATCTGCTTTTCCTGCAGCTTGAGAGAGGAGGAAAGCTCGCCGATAGCCGCCTCGTTCCAGACGCTGACGTCATCGCTGACCATAATTACCGTCAGATTGACCTTGCCGATAAGCATTTCGCATCTGCCGGAATTCATATGGCTCAGATAGACGTTTTTCTGAACGTCATCGGGGATGTTGTCGAGCTGCTCGGGCGAAAGAGTCGTTTCGGGAGCCGAGGTAGTCTCGGGCTCCTTTGTCGTCTCGGGAGCTTTTGTTGTATCGGGAGTTTTTGTTGTTTCGGGACTCTCGATGACCTCGACTATTGTTTCTTCCTCGGTTGCGGTTGTCTCGGTGCGGGTATTATCCGACTTTGTGGTAACCTTTCCCTCTGTCCACGCGTTGTTTTCAAGATATGAATCAGCGAAGAATCCGCAAGAGGAAAGAGATGCGGAAACTGTCATAAGGCAGAGCATGAGTGCCGCTATTCTTATAGCAAATCTTTTGCCGTTATTCATTTACTGTGATCTCCTCAGGAGTTGTTGTTTCCTCGGGTGGGCCTATGATCCCGAGGTATTCCTCAAGTGTGATGCCCTTTGTCATGATCTCGGTTGCGATCTCGACACCGACGTATCTGTAATGCCAGGGTTCGTAGATGATGCCGGTGATGGGGGTCGTTCCCTTGGGATAGCGCAGGATGAAGCCGTATTTGTGGCAGTTTGCCATCAGCCACTTCTGCGTTGCTGTGTTTGCCTGACCGTCGTCAAGCCAGGGGCGGCTCTGGCAAAGAATGTCCGCGGCGAGACCGAGCTGATGCTCGCTCGTTCCGGGTACGGCGGTCTCCTTTGCCGCAAGGATCTTCGCCTCTTCTTCGCTGTACCCCTTCGAGGTGAAGGACTTCACCTTTTTATCGAAAAGATAGACCTGATCGTCCCACGTGCGGTAAGCCGAGCAGATATAGGGCGTGTGCCCCGCCGCCTTGCAATCGGCAAGGAACTGCTTGAGCGCATCGGCGCAGCGCGAGTCGATCTTGTATTTGCCCGTGACGGTTGTCAGCTCGAACTGATAGTCCTCCGGCAGGGGATGCCAGGGGTTGACGAGAACGAGATACCAAGGCGTTTCGGTAACCTCGGGCTCGGGAGTTGTTTCGGGCTCGGTGGTGACCTCCTCGGTCGTTTCCTCAACCGTTGTTTCAGGGAGGGTGGTCTCCTCCGCGGTGGTTTCGGGCGCGAAGGTAGTCTCCTCCTCGGTTGTGACCTCGGGAGACGCGGTGGTTTCCTCCGCCGTGGTTATTTCGGGCTCGGGGGAGCTCGTTTCGGGCGGAAGGGTGATATCGTTTATCTCGAGATAGGGCAGGCAAGAAGTCAGCATTCCCGCCGCGAGCAGAGAAATAAGTGCCGCGGCTACGGTTTTTATGCCGAATCTTTTATTCATTCGTTGCCTCCAGAATGTCGCCGATGCCACCGAAGATATACTTGGGGCGGTAGGGGAAGTTGCCGATGTCCTCGCGCGCGGTAACGCCCGAAAGAACGAGGATGGTATCAACGTTCGACTCGATACCCGCAATGATGTCGGTGTCCATTCTGTCGCCGATGAAAGCGATGTCCTCCGAATGACAGCCGAGGCGCTTGAGTCCGTGGCGGATCATTACAGGGTTGGGCTTGCCGACAAAGTATGCCTTTTTGCCCGTCGCGATCTCGATGGGGGCAACGAGAGAGCCGGTTGCGGGCATGATTCCGCGGTCGGTGACGCCGACGGTGTCGGGATTGGTGCCGATAAGCTTTGCGCCGCCGTTGACGAGGGCGATAGCCTTTTCGATCTTTTCGAAGCAGTAGGTGCGGGTCTCGCCGACAACGACGTAGTCGGGGTTGACGTCGTTCATATAGATGCCCTGGTCATACATCGCCTTCGAAAGCGACGCCTCGCCGATGACGTAAGCGGTGCATCCGGGCGCCTGGCTGTGCAGAAATTCCGCGGTCGCCATTGCGCTGGTATAAAAATGGTCGGGAGTGACCGAAAGACCCATTCGCTCAAGCTTCATCGAAAGCTCGTGGGGAGTTCTTTCGGGGCTGTTGGTGAGAAATACGAACTTTTTGCCGTTGTCGAGCATCCAGTTGACGAATTCGCGCACACCGTCAAGGATCTTGTCGCCGTGGTAAATGACACCGTCCATGTCGCAGATAAATCCCTGCTTTTCAATAATGTTCTTCATTTTGCTTCTCCGTATATCCAAATATTTTTTTCTTTATATACTCCGATGGCCTCCCTTGATTCAAGGGAGGCTTTCGGTTGATATTTTATTGTTTTGATGTATTTTTATTCATTTTTCATCAGTTGTATATCATCGATATACCATATCTGAGATCTTCTTCCGAGAGAGCGCCTACGCCGCGTGCGACAAGTCCGCCCCATTTGTCAATGAAGTAGGTCTGCGGGATCGATTCGATGCCGTATTTGCCGACCGCGTCTTCCAAAAGATCGAAATAAACGGGGAAGGTGTATCCCATTGAATCGATAATTGCCTCTGCCGCCGCCTGTGTATCCCAGATGTTGACCATCATAAAGACCACTTCACCATCCAATTCGCGGCTGACCTTGTCAAAATCGGGCATTTCAGCCTTGCAAGGCGGGCACCAGCTTGCCCAGAAATTGAGCACCACGGGCTTACCTCTCATATCCGAAAGACGAACGGGATTTCCGTTTGCATCGAAAACGATGAAATCGGGAGCGAGGTCATATTCGCTGTACCCGGGCTCGGTGGTTTCTTCGGGCTCGGGAGTAGTTTCGGGCTCGGGCTCGGTCGTAACCTCGGGTTCGGGAGTGGTTTCCGGTTCGGGTTCTGTCGTAACCTCGGGTTCGGGTGTTGTCTCCGGTTCAGGCTCGGTTGTCACCTCGGGCTCGGGAGTGGTTTCCGGCTCGGGCACGGCCGTAACCTCGGGTTCGGGAGTAGTTTCGGGCTCGGGCACGGTCGTAACCTCGGGTTCGGGAGTAGTTTCCGGTTCGGGTTCTGTCGTAACCTCGGGTTCGGGAGTAGTTTCGGGCTCGGGTTCGGTTGTCACCTCGGGCTCGGGAGTGGTTTCCGGTTCGGGTTCTGTCGTAACCTCAGGCTCGGGCGTGGTTTCGGGCTCGGGCTCGGTGGTCACCTCGGGCTCGGGAGTGGTTTCGGGCTCGGGCACGGTGGTCACCTCGGGCTCGGGAGTAGTTTCGGGCTCGGGTTCGGTCGTCACCTCGGGCTCGGGTGTGGTTTCGGGTTCGGGTACTGTCGTGACCTCGGGTTCAGATGTGGTTACCGGCTCGGTGGTTTCGGCAATTCCGGGGGTTATCACGGTAATGCCGCCCAAGTCGATCATAGGTGATGTTGTTTCTTCGTTCGTTTCTGTTTCTTTTGCGGTATCTTCTTCCGCAACGGTGGATTCTTGCGCAATAACTTCGGTGTTCAGTGTAGAATTATTTTCCGTCGTTATTTCTCCGCTCTCTGCTACGCAAGAGGTAAAGGAAAAGAGGAGAAACAGAGCGAGAAATAAAGAGAAAGATCTGATCTTTTTCATAAGATTACCTCCTAGTATTAAATTTTATTCTGTTTCTGTGTATATCATCGAAATTCCGTAGCGGAGCGTTTCGCCGTCGATGGCTCCTGTTGCTCCGGCAATGAAATTTCCGTTTGCGTCAATGAAAATGGTGGTGGGAATCGATTGGATTCCGTATTTATAAGCCGCATCGCTGTCCTTGTCGAAGTAGACGGGGAAGGTGTAGCCCATCGAGTCGATGAAGGCTTGTGCCTTTTCTTGTGTTTCCTGCACTCCGTCGGTCAGATTGACCATCATAAACGCGACCTTGTCCGCGTATTCCTTGGCGATCTCATCGAATTCGGGCATTTCAGCCTTGCAGGGCGGGCACCAGCTTGCCCAGAAGTTGAGCACAACGGGCGTGCCCTTCATATCCGAAAGCTTGATCGTGTTGCCGTTCTTGTCGTAAACCGTGAAATCGGGCGCGGGATCGTATTCTTTTGTCTCTTCGTCGGTATGCGCGGGAGCCTCATCAGATTGGGTTGGCTCTTCGGTTGTGATCTCGTCGCCCTCGCCGCTGCACGCGGTAAATGAGAGGAGCATTAGCACCGCAAGAATGAATGCTGTAAATTTCTTCATCAAAGTGCCTCCAGAAGCGCCTCGTATCTTGTGAGAAGGAAGTCGTATCCCTCGTCCGAGAAGTGGCGGTTCGACTTGCCCTCAAGCACACAACCCTCGTCGATCCACTCGCACTGCGCGGGATTGTAGAAGGAGAAGCCCGCCTGGCGGTAGTTGTCGAAGCATACGATGCCCCAACGGGCACAGACCGCAAGCATTGCGTCAACGTAGTCGATGTCGGAAAGGCCTTCCTTGTTCTTCGAGCGCCAACGGTCATAGTTGGTCAGGAAGAGGAATTTTGCCTTCGGATATTTTGCGGTCAGACCGAGGATGAGGGCGTTGAGCGCGCCGCAGAAGGTCGAGGTGTCCTCCGAGTCGATCTCGCCGAGCGGAACGTGCAGACGCTTATCGTTCGCACCGCCGAGAACAACGACGTAGTCCGCGCCGTCCTCCATATCCGCATAGCGGACGCACATGGGAACGCGCTGCGGTTCTGTGGTCTGATGCGCGACGGGATTGCCGTTGATGCCGTGATTATATACTGTCATATTGTGCTTTTTTGCGAGCTTGTTGACCCAAGTTACCTCATTTCCGAGCTTCGAGCCGTGGATAAGCGAGTCACCAAGCGCGACGATCGTCTTGCCTGTAAGATTGGACATTATTGATTTCCTCCAATAGTGTATAATAATACATAATAATTATATCACCAACCAATCGGTTTGTCAATGATAAATCTGTTCTGTTTTCTTCATTTATATTATATAATATTTTCCCGCGTTTTTCCGTGACGTGGTCACAATAAGTAAAAAAGTTATGATCAGTTTATAATCCGGAGCTCTGTCGATTATGCGGTACAGACTTCGTCCTCCTCATTCACCGCGGGGAGCGGTGAATGAGGAGGATATTATTGCAGTAAATGAAAGGTAAGCCACTGATTTTAACTTATTTGCCTTAAATATATACAAAGCCAAATTTTACCTACCCTCTTGCAATTTGGTAAAAATTGTGTTATAATACAATTAGGATAATATTTCTTATTCTTTTTAAGGAGAATCACAGTTATGAAGAAGAATTCCTTCTCCCGCCCGGCGCCGGGAGCGCCGAAGAGCGAGCTTTATCTTGATTTTCAACGCCGTGCAGATGCTTTTGTTGCGGAAAATATGGCGAATTTCAAGCCGCGTACCATCACGGGCACAAAGGTCATTCACGACTGCGTCTGGGGGACTGTTATGTTCTACCCCTGGGAGCTTGAGCTCATAGATTCTCCCCTTCTTCAGCGTCTGCGCCGCATCAATCAGCTCGGACTTGCCCAGCTGACCTACCCCTCGGCGCACCATTCGCGATTCGAGCACACGCTTGGCGTTGTTGCCGTCGTCGCTCAGATGATCGCGGGCGTCGCGCGCCACGATGCCGCCGTTATGGCGGGCAAGGAGCAGACCATCCCCGCATCGCATCAGCGCCGTCTCCGACTCGCCGCGCTTCTCCACGACGTCGGACATTGCTTCTTCTCGCATCTTTCCGAAACCATTTACGGCGAGATGCCCGCAATGAAGGAGCTGAAGGCGACCGAGCCGATGTTCGAGCGTGCCCAGCCGCACGAAATGCTCGGATACATCATCATAAACACTCCCACTTTCATAAAATGCTTCGGCGAAAGCCTCGGTTATCCCTTCGAGGACGGCGAAAACGCCGCCGAACTGCTTGAAGAGGTCGGACGAATGATCGTCGGCGCTCCGCCCGAGGTAAAGGACGGCGTGAGATACGTTTATCTGACCGAAATGATAAATGGTCAGTTCGACGCCGACGCGCTCGACTACCTCCGCCGCGACAGCTACGCGACGGGTCTTGCCCTCGGCTACCACATCGACCGATTCCTCTATAAGCTCCGCCTCGCCGACCGCGTGTCCGACGACGGCACCGTTGAGCGCCACTTGACCGTCCCCGTTTCGGGTCTGTCGACCGTCGAGGAAATGGTCTTCTCGAAGCTGATGCTCTCGAGATACATCTATCAGCACCAAAAAGTGCTCGCCGCCGAGTCGCTGATCGAGGATATGGTCGTCGGAATGCAGAGAAGCGGCCGCTTCTCGCACCCCATCGACTTCCTCTACCTTTGTGACAACGACATCTATTCGATCGGCGCGCCCTCGGCTGACAAGGCTCTCCGCCCCGCCATCACGGACTGGAAGCTTTCCGAGGAAAGCGACGTGACCGTCGGCGATATGGCGGCAAGAGTTCTTGCTCGCCGTCTGCCGAAAAAGGCACTCGTCATCAGCCAGTCGAACGTTCATTCCGCGGGCGGGATCAACTCGCGCGACCTTGGAATTTCGGGTCTTGCGGCGGCTGTCAGCCTGCTTCCCCGACTCCGCGAGGAGATCCTTGAGCAGTCGCGCATCTATGCCGAAAAGCTCAATATGCAGCGCCCCGAAATGTACGATATTCACATCGCGATCCCGCACATCAGCATGGCGAAGGATTACAGCCGCACGCCCGTCCTGACTTACGACGGCGAATTCATTCCGATGTCGGAGGCTGTCAATCTCAACGACTGGACGCGCTCCTTCGCGGGTCAGTCCTGGAACGCATATATTTTCGCCGAGCCCGAGATCCTTCCCGCCGTCAGCCTTGCGGCTTACACGGTGCTCGAGCGCAACGGCATCCGATGCAAGCGCGAAATGCTCTTCTCATCTCTCAAAGAATCCGACGCTATCGAGGCAGCCGCCGAGAAGCTTGGTATAAATTAAAAAACTAAAACATAAAAGTGAGGTAAAATCATCATGGCAAAGTTTGTATGTTCCGTTTGCGGTTACGTTCACGAGGGCGACGCAGCTCCCGAAAAGTGTCCCGTTTGTAAGGTTCCCGCATCCAAGTTCAAGGTAATGGAAGAGGGCGCGGCTCTCGCAGCAGAGCACGAGTACGGCATCTACGCAAAGACCGTAAAGAACAACCCCGACGTTTCCGAGGAAGACAAGAAGTACATCTTCGAGCAGCTCATGGCTAACTTCCAGGGCGAGTGCTCCGAGGTTGGTATGTATCTCTGCATGGCTCGCATCGCACACCGCGAGGGCTACCCCGAGATCGGTCTTTACTGGGAAAAGGCAGCTTATGAAGAGGCAGAGCACGCTGCAAAGTTCGCAGAGCTCCTCGGCGAGGACCTCGAGCCCAACATGAAGGCGACCACCAAGGATAACCTTGCATGGCGCGTTGACTGCGAATACGGCGCAACCGCAGGCAAGTTCGACCTTGCAAAGTGCGCAAAGAAGAACAACCTCGACGCTATCCACGACACCGTTCACGAGATGGCACGCGACGAGGCTCGCCACGGCAGAGCTCTCGAGGGTCTTCTTAAGAGATATTTCAAATAAGCCCTAAAGCTTTGTAAAACAATAGCTTTTAGCGCAACTAAACACAAGAAGAGCGATCGAAAGATTGCTCTTCTTTTTTGCGTTCCGTAGCACGATTTCCACAAAAATTTGTGGAAATTTCGTGGAATTACGCCCTCTCCAAAGCCGCGATTTGGAAGCTAAAGTGGAATTCAAAGTGGAAATCTCTGTTTTTGATTTATTATATCAAAAAATCCCGCCCAAGTGAATGGGCGGGATGGATTGTTTACGGAAAGGTTGCGATTTTATCAGTACAAAAAGCAATTAATTTCAAAAATGCACTTCGGACTAGTGTTGAATACTTGTGGATAAATAAAGCATTTGAGAAGCGAAATCTGTCTTATATATTAATCGCTATCCTTTTTGGATAGCGATTTTCTTTTGTATTCTTGTACCATAAATGTCGCATTCAGATTTGATATAATATGTGTGTAAGATTTCCGTGACTGAAAAAAGCAGAATTTTTGCCAAACATGGGTCTAAAGGCTCAAAACGTTCTCTAAATATGAATCAATTATGAACGCACGGATTTTTATTTGGAAATTCGAAATCCGTGTGCTATAATAATACTATCACAAAAACCTACAGCCACATCATTTCAGTATAGGAGAACAAAAATGAGAATCAATCACTTCGGTATCACATCCGCATCCACTCTTGACGTCGAATTCTCACTCACTTCGCCAATTTGCCTTCTTCACGGTCGGTATTCCGATCTCGCGCTTGACCTTTTGCGCGAGTTGATTGGCGACTTTGGTGCGCAGAACGATCCCGACCGCGTTGATGACGGGCGTTTCGTCATTCATGCGGACATTGAAATGGACAACAAGAATTACGATGTATGTTATATCCGCAATGCTGACTTTATGGGCGACAATCGCCTTGCCGTAAACTTCGAGCCGTATAGTATTGGCTTCTCTGAGGACGATACCCGTGAGTTCGTTGACAAATGCAACGAGCGTGACACGGACAATTCCAACGTGCTGATCAAGACCGCAGATATTTCTTCTTGTGAGGATGATCGTCCCATCTTTATTTACGACTACTTCGACCGTCTTGATGAAGCGATCGATATTACACCTATTCTCGACAAGCTTTCATCTCTCGGCAGGCAGGTATTTATTGCCGTATGCCCGAATTATCCTACCGAAAAGCTGAAGCATAATGCGGTACAGACCGTGCATACTGAGACGAACGATGGCGAAAATTGATCTGCCGCGCTATCATTGGCTTCTAAGCAAGCACGAAGGGCGTTTTGTTACAAATGCTTACTCCGGCTCGATGGGCATACTTCCCGATGGTGGGTGCTTGAGCACGCGAACTTTCAACTACCGTGTTTACGTAGATATATCGAGTGGCGAGGAAAACTCGTTTCGTTTGATTGCCGAAAGCTACATCATTCAGCCGTGGAGTCGGGGCGGAGAGAAGACCGATTTTGAACGAGCAGGATTTGAAAGCTCGGAAAACGGCGTCAATGAAGCAGAGGAATGGCTGGATAAAACTGCCGCCAAATACGGGTTTTAAGGAAAGATTATGAAAGAAAGCATTTATGCCGCCTTGCGCGGCGAGTACGGCAAGCGCGTTTTGCCGCCCGTCGGTACCTCCTACGACGAGGATCATACGGTCATCGTCTGCCCAATCTGTAACCATAAAACACTTGATAATTATGATATCTGCCACAATTGCGGTTGGGAGTATGACGGATTTCCGGAGGATCACTATTCTGCCGCCAACGAAGCGACGCTTGCCGAGTACCGTGAACAGAATAAACAGGCATTAAAAGAAAGGAACGTGCAAGATGTATAAATACTATAATCCTCATCCCAAGGGCTTGTCAACCGAAGATTGCGTAAAACGAGCTATCGTCGTGGTGACGGGGCATGATTACACGGCGGTTCAGCACGAACTGAATGAATACAAAAAGGTCACGGGCGCGAAAGACTTCAACAGTATAGAAAATTTGCGATACGTAGAGGATGTGTTAAAGGCAAAAAAGATATCTGTAAGCAGCAATACCGCCGATGAGTTTTGTCGAAAGCATCCTTGCGGCAGATATATTCTTGATATGCACGCTCACTGGTCGGCTTGCGTTGACGGTTGTATTTATGATACGTGGGATTGCGGTGGAAAAAAGGTGAATTTTGCCTATGAGATCACCACAGAACCGTATGCGCCACCGAATATCTCAAAGCAGGTCTTCAAATGCTGTTGTACCTCGGAAAGAATCTCTGATACCGAAACGCGCATCCGTATTTATGACGGCAATGGCGCATTCGTTGAGCGAAAAATCCCCACCGAATTGACTAAGGGATACGTTTTGTGTCTTCAGCACAGCAATTATCAGTATATCGATCTTGATGGAGGAAAAAATGAAAATTGATCATAATTTCAAATCTATACATGTGTTTTTTGATAAAACAGCATACAAAAGAGCTTTTAAGCTGAAATGCTTATATGAAGAATTCATCGAGAAAGTCGATGAAAATGACATTCTGTTGTGTGATGCGCAATCTCTGTTCTGCGATTTTTTGGAAGCCCTGCGAAACGCAACTCTCCCCCAATGGAGAGAGTCACTGCTGAACAAAAATTATATTCTGATTGACGGGTTTCACTATTTTGAGAAAAAGAAAAGCGCACTTGAAGAATTGACCTATATTTTCAAGCACACAAACGCGGCTATTTTCTTGACACTGAATAAGCCCTTAGCACAATGCGATTTCGGAGAAGAAATGCAATATATCCTGAGCATGGGTACGCAAAAAGAGATCAGCGATGAATCTTGTGACTATATGAGTTCTCGTGAAACTCAAGAGTATTGGAAGAAAACCGGTTACACGCCGTCAGCGGCAGAAGCAGCATGGCTGATCAAACAAGACAGAAGCCTCACATTTGAAGGAAAGCACAAAGCGTGGCTGGAAATCATGGCCAATCTGCCCGATTGTGCGTTTGTATCAGAGGATTATCCCGATGCAAACATCGATAGCGTTCACAACTTCCTTTCTGAGTATATGGCTCTTGAAAATCGGCTTTTGGAGCGGTTTCATAAAAAGGAATCGAACGCGGTATATACCTATAAGGTTTGGTGTGACGAGGATGGAGACTGGCTTGGTGGGGATGGTCCTCTGTACGTAGATTTTAATGAAGCCCTGGCAGAGTTTCAAAACGATGCCGATCTTTGTCCGAAACTTGCACTTTTTACTAAAGTATATTTTGGCGCAGAGCACCAAAGAATTTATATCTATATGCGCCCGGATGGTGCGGTGATGAAGGTGGCGGCAGATTTGAATGACCTTGAGGAAAAGGAATACAAAATCTTTTACGAGATATTTTACGGTATGGATCTCGTGTTTGAAAGCAAATCGGAGGATGAAAAATGAAACATCAAGAAATTTTTGATAAAGCATATCATAGTCTAATCGACTTTTACGCAGGAAAGCCCGATATTTGGGGTCTCAACCGCTTTTACAGCGAAAAGATGATTTTGCAGGAAAGCGATTGTATTCGCTATTTTGATCTGTTTGGCAATATCAGGCGGCGCGCCGAGGAACTTGGCGAACACATTTTCGTGAGAGGTGCGGCTGACTCCTTTTTGATCGCGTATTTGTTGGAAGCTGCTGAAAGAAACGTTGATCCGAATTTGCCCTTTGAAATGGATTTTCACAGCGTGTTTCTCGAAAATATTCAACTTGGCGTATCTCGAAGATTTTTTAAGGAAGCGAGAGAAATGATCTGTGACTATATGGCAGACAAAGCAATCGTCACATTAAAAGGAGACGATGACATTTCTTTGACATGGCTTTGTTTTCTTGAAAAAAGCGAAAGCAAAGATGCAGTATTTTCCTTCAAGGACAATGCGCGGCTCTTTGAGCACACGCCTCATATTACACTCATGCCAACTCCTACACTTGACAAATACAGAGAAATTGAAACTGTAACGGGTGTGAAAATGGACGATGTATACAGCGGGGATGAAGATGTGTTTTCCGCAATCGTTGACGGAGATCTTGCCGGAATACCGAATATAAATACGGAAATTGTCAAAAAGCTGTTCCAAACATTCAAACCTCAGGACTATGACGATATGCTGAAGCTTATAGGATACGGGTTAGGGAGCTGCATGGGAGACAATCAAAGCGAGAAACCACTTGCCGCATGTGGGTTGCCCTTATTGAATGTTCCCGCATTCCGTGAAGATTTGTACGATATGATCTGTGAAAAGCTCCGTGATTGTGGAATCTATGAGGTCGGGCTTGCATATGAGGTGGCTCAAAACACAAGGCGCGGCGTTTATGCTCGGAAGGGACTGGATGAATCTACAAGACAAGCACTGCTTTCACTTGGATTTAATACAGAGTTTTGTTCCTACATTGAGAAAGTTACATATATGTTTCCCAAAGCACATGCTGCATCGTATTTGAGGGACGCTATAGCAATGATGTGGTATAAGCTCCATTATCCCGATGAATATAGTCGCATTTTTATGAATCGGAGTGAAGAAACATGATTGAAAAAGAAATTTGGGACAAAGCATATAAAAGGATTTTTGAATTGTACGGGAATGTGCCCGATCTGCGTATCGTCAGCAGATTTTACAGCGAAAAGCAAGCCTTTATGCAATACGAGGTTGGAAAATACTTTTACGATCTTGCAAAGCTCCGACGGGAAGCCGAAGCTGCAGGTGAGCGACTGATCGTGAAAAACGCCGCCGCATCTTGTCTTATAGCATATCTGCTTGGCGCAACAGATGAAAATCCGTTACCTGCGCACTATTACTGCACGAAGTGCAAGACGGTGAGATGGATGGAGGGCAGGTGCGTATTCGATCTTCGTGACCGCACCTGCGCTTGCGGGGGGAGAATGAAGTCCGACGGCTTTGACGTTCCCTTTGAAACCTATCTGCCCTATGCCAAAAAGCTCAAGACCGCCGATACCGTTCCCGAAAATTATCAGCAACTATTTGATTTCGGTCTCTCTCATTTTCAAAAGTCGCCTTTGGACACAGCCAACATTTGCAAGCAACTTGAAAAGGCTACGGGCGTTTGTATGGACAGCATTGACTTGAACGACATAGAAGTCAAGCACCGTCTGCTGACGGGCAATTTTGAGAAGCTCGCAGATGTTGGCGGCGAAAAATCGATCAAACAGATGATCACGCTCACACGGCCGTTGACGTATAACGATCTTTTGAAGCTGATCGGACTTGCACACGGAACTTGCACTTGGAGGCATAACGCCGAGTATCTGATCGCGGACGGCGTTTGTTCACTTTTCGATATTCCCACCACGCGTGACGAGGTGTTTATGACCATCCGCGACGCCATGCGCGATTGCGACTTTCACGATGCGGGGTTCGCCCTTGACGTTACCAACAAGGCTCGCCGTGGCTATTACCGCGAACACGGCATGGATCATTATACCAACGACACGCTTTCAATGCTCGGACTTGCCGAGTGGCTCGGCAGCTATATCCGAGCCGCGCAGTATATGTCAACCAAGGCACTCGCGGTGTTGAAGTTGAAATATTCCATTATTCTCAATTGGTACCGGGTCTGTTATCCGGAAGAATACCAAAGGATAATGGCAGATTATAATTCTTGAAAGGAGGACAACAGTATGGAATTGGCATATTACGACGTTACATTCCGCAGCAACCCGCACGCCGTTTACACCAAAGTAGGCGTATACTGCCACGGTGAGTATGAAGCGATCGCAAAGATCAAAGAGCAGTACCCCGAAGCCGTTATTATCGAAGTGAAAAAGAGAAAATAACGCACACAAAAGCACGGCTTGAATTTTTCTTCAAACCGTGCTGACCAAAAAATTTTAGGAGTTGCAAAAACCCGAATTATGTGATATAATTATTATTATTCTTGCGATATAGAATCACCATATTATCAACCGTTAAATGTATCAGAGAAAGGAATGACTGAAATGAAAGAAGTTTACGTACTGCACGGAAGAATGTATTGGAATGAAGGCGTGACCGATCACGAGGGGAATTATTTTGAAGAGTCTCCCTGCGTGGAGGTCTTTGAGAGCTTTGATGCCGCAAAAGCAAAGCTTAGGGAATATGCGATCATGGCGTACAATTACCTCAAGGAATGCGGTGCAGGATACCTGGTAGACGATACCTTTGTCGATAGAACGTCAGAGGATGATTTGTTCAGCGACTATAATATGTGGTCTGAAGATGATTTTGATGAAGAAGAATTTGAGGAATTGAGAGAGAACGACGATAAGAGCATCAGGTGGGATGAGATCAGGCGTGACCTCGCTTGGCAATACGATGAAGGCGAGGATTCCGTAAGCTGGCAGATGTATTGTATAAATCTCGATTGTTACGACGACAAAGAACCGATTTTGGCGGGATTCAGGATAAGAAAGTGTGTGATTAATTCTTGATTATTTCGAAGATCGGGAATATTGGTCATGTGAGCGATGAAACAATGTCGGAGCTTGGTGAAAAACTCAAGTATGCTTTGGGGTTGTAATTAAATATGATAGCAGTAAGCCCTCCGCAATTTGCGGAGGGCTTCGTGTCATCAAGATATTTAAAAGATCTTTATTTGTAAACAACATCATTTACAATGTATAGATTTCCAACTGTCAGGAATTCAGATCAGAGAGTAGGTCGCAAAATCAAGATAAATATCGAAATCATCATTATTGCCGCATACTGAAATATACATTCTTCTATCTTCATCGTAATTTATATTGCAAAAGTTCTCAGCATCACAAAGATCCGAGGCAATGCGAATAGCCACTCCGGATTCTTGGTCAATTTCCGGGCAGTTTTGAAATTCGTTAATAGCGAGCAGCAATGAAACAACTTGAATTGGCACCACCATATTAACATATTCAGATAATACGGGAACTGTATCCCTAAGCAAGCACTTGAATTCATCCAAATTGAATTCATCTTCCCAAAGACCCTGTCCCATTGTGATCCAACGTTGGGCAAGACTTTCTATAAATGATGTATTTTCTTCCGAAATGTCGGGAACTCTCATCTCACCATCTTGAATTGTTACAGTCCATTTTTCGTTTTTTATTTTGTATCTCCGTTTTATTGTTTGTAATGTATACTATTTGCAGTATGGCTTTATGTCACGAGCTTACATGTTCGTATTTGATATTGTGCGTTTTTGCATACTCTTCGCCATATGTTCCTTTATGACATTGAATAGTCAATAGAGGACACTTGTCGAATGCATGCGCTTCAATGTTTTTCACAGTATCGGAAATAAACATTGTGCGCAAATTCTCGCATCCGAAAAAAGCATATGCACCAATCGTTTGCACCCCGTGACCAAGAATGACACCGGAAAGCTTATGACAATCGGAGAATGCATCCTCTCCAATGTGAGTGATATTGCCTGGAATATAGATGTCGGTAATATCGGACGCGTACATAAAATATTGAGGGATCTCCGACATTTCGGACAGAGTTTCTTTGCTATTCATCAGCGAACCCATCGAACCAATCTCTTCGGGTGTCAAAAACTGATTTGCTTTGCGGTAAAATTCGGCGAAGCCTCCGCTTTCATCCACTAAGTACACATATTTTTTAACAAATTGCTTAACTTTTTCTGATACAGCCATTTTTAACTCTCCTTTTGGTAGCTCTTTGCAATCATGTATTATCCACTTCTCCAAAGGGATTGATGAGCAAAGGGTATTTTTCAAAATCAGGAGTGCCATTGATCACAAATCCTGCTCCGGACATTTCATAGCCGACAATTCCGAACTTTTCGTCAAAACAATAGATGATTTCCATAGGATAAAAAGCGTCACAACCTTCATCATTGATAAACGCATGCGCTCTTTCTATAGCATGTTTTTTTAGAGCAGAAAGTATATTAATAATGGATTGAGGTGAATTTCTTACATATTGCTCCAAGCCGGAATTTTGATCCATTATACTTTGATAAAAAAGTGCCTCATCTTGCTTAACAATACCGCCGCCATCTTCTGGTTCTTTTATTTTAGATACAGCAAATAACAACTTGCCGACAGCACTGTCGTGTCCCTCGCCTTCATTAATGCAAAAAATCTTATTGGGATCCTCCATCAAGTCGTTGAGAGTAAGGAAAGCGTCTTCCGCAAAAGAGTAGTACATTTTGCCATAAAAAGTCATCGGACTTGTTGCTTTCCGCTTGCGTGGGAATTCAGTTAATAACACAAAATCATTCATAATTTTTCTGTTCCTATCTTTGCTTTTATTTATGTCGTTTGAGTATTTGCTTCTTTCAACTTTTCTCTATCCGCTTTTGTCTGTACTCTCACGGTAATAACCAACTCATCTCCGTCAATCAAAAGATTGGCTTTCTTAACGAGGGTGGGCTTATCGCTGCCGAACACTCGGCGGTAACATCCTTTGATTCCCGCCCTCTTTTCGCTGAAGAAGCAATACACAGAGGAGATTATTCCCGATTCCTCAACAAGCTTGCCGATCTCGTTGGAGGTATCCTTTGTGCCGTTTTTATTAATAAGCAAGAATTGGTCGCACTTCACAGTCGACTCGGAACTCATGACGCAAAAATCGGCTTCGGTAATGATGGCATCGGGATTGAGAGTCCAAATTTCTCCAAACAATTTGCGCTTTATCTGCATGCTTTCCGTACTTCCACGGTCAATCTCGAAGCACATGGCGAAACTTGTATCAAACGCTTCTTTGATTTCTTCGGGAGTATGTACTTCTGCCATCTTTTCTCTATAAACGAGAAGTGGGGATTTTTTATTTTCCATACTTTTTCTCCAATTATACTAAACTTGGGCAAGTTCTGCTTGGGCAATTATATACACCACATTGAGAGCATTTGGGCTTGTCAGTACATACTTCGAACTTGTGATCAGCACAATATTGCCAAAGAATAGTGTCAACCATTGCATGTGAAAGTTTCATTTCAGTTGCAATTTGATCACAAATACGTAATGATTCAATTTCGCCGGCTGGACAGCGTTTTGAATAGTTAAGCCTACCGAGTATACGACATACATGGCGGTCAGGTTTAATCACCTTAACTCCAACGCCCTTGAGATATTCACAAACGAGAGGAATCCCCATCGCTTTTAATTTATAGCTTGATTTTGGGTTGCTCAACTTATCAAGCAACTCATATTTATCAACGGTCGAATAATAGCAATCAATTCCTCCAACCTTTTGGCACTCTCTATCAATTTGTTCCAATTTAGCAATATTTTCTTTTATACTTTTGATTTGTCGCTTTATTTGACGGTTGCCAGCTCGCAAAGCGAGGATTTCGTCTAACATTTCTTGTTCAGATTTTGTTTTGATTTTTTCGCGATCATATCCGCAAAAAACATTCTCAATCTGTGAGAGTTTAGGCTGTATTTTGACCTCCCATCCACCTTCGTTTGAAAGAAGTGAAAGAATCATAGCTTTTACATGTGCGTTAAGACCAAGTGATGCGCCTGATCCAAGTGTTACTATGGCAGTTTGAATACCAGCAATTTCGCTTTTGTAATCATATCCTGCGGTTTCCATAGTATCAATAATTTGCTGAATTTCGGGGTATTTCATAATACAATCTCCTTTTCTTTTTGTGCGCAGTGCGCATTATTGTAATAATAGTATACCAAATCCAAAAGCGACAAAAATGGGACAGCTTACAGCTCTGCCAACTTCTCAATCAACGTTCGCTTCTTATCTTCGTCAAGAAAATCATTTTCTTGAATGCTCTCGATGATTATCTGCAGATCTTCTTTTTCAATGGCAGAGGAGGTTTTCGGAATATAATATCCCTGCTTATCGTGCCTGATATCATATCCGATCTCTTTGAGCAGCGCCATGTTGCGGCCGACCGCCTTGCGCTCGATAGAGGTCAGCGACGCTATCTTTTGCTGACTCAGATGCTCGTTGCTGTTTTGCAGAGCCTGAAGGATCAGGACGGGGTAAGCGGACGTGCCCCAAGGTTGATTTTTGGTCAACTCCAACTCGATCGTCAGCTCTCGGAATTTATTCTCGGGTGCACCGGAAGCAAAGAACTTGAATTCGTAGAATTCTTCATCATTATCCATCACGACCATATTGGTACGCAAGGAAAGCTCGTTACCGCATTCGAAGACGAGCTCGTCTTCTCCTATCGTGATGGTGAAATCATCAAGCTCATCCGTTTCGTCATCCTCGTCGTACCAATCGTCGTCAACGTACATATCCGAATCGTTTTTTATCTTTTCGGCTTCATAAGGATAATCGAAAATGTCGTCGGAGGGCAAAACGCCGCCCGCGCGGAAAAAATCCTTTCGCGAGACGTAATCTTCAATAAAGGACGCCATCGCCTCGCGGTAGGGGAGATTGATCCCGTCGCGTATCCCGTCGGTGTAACGCTGAATTCCGATCTGCGATATCAATTCTCTGAGCGTACGTTTAACGTCGTCAAACGATTTAAACGTTACTTCTTGCACTCCGTCCCCGGGAATGCTTTCATATGTCAATGTCCAGATTTTTTTCATATTTCCTCAAAACCATTCTAATTTATTTAAGTATAGCATATTTTTCGACAAATTGCAATATCCTCACGGTATTTTAATGGCGATCTCGACATTTTGAAAGTTACGAGCGAAAAACAACGTGGAACCCAAAGTGGGAACCTCTGTTTTTGATTTATTATATCAAAAAAGCATATTCACGCGAATAGGCTTTGAGCATTGTTTGCGGAAAAGTTGTAATATATTTGTTAAGTGTTATACTGCTTTTATCAAAAAAACCAAATAGTATTTATTACATTGACAATCTTATAAAATTGTGGTAAAATAAAAAAGACCTCCGAAGAGGTCAATTTGCACACTCTGTGCAATCGGCATAGCCGACGATTTGAGAATTCTTTTATTTGAACTCGTAGTGTAATTTATAAGGGAAATAAACTACAATAATATTATAATACAAAAAGGAGTGCTTGTCAATATGAAATGCGAAAAATATTATGTTGGTCTCGATATAGGAACCGACTCTGTAGGATATGCGGTTACCAACTTTAACTATGATTTGTGTAAATTCAAGGGCGAGCCCATTTGGGGAGTTACTCTTTTTGACGAAGCACATCTCGCAGTAGAGCGCAGAAATTTTCGTGTTGCCCGCAGACGGCTTGATCGTCGTCAGCAAAGGGTAAAGCTGATACAGGAGTTGTTTGCGCAAGAAATCGCACATATTGA
Organism: Eubacteriales bacterium; assembly: GCA_045541375.1. Taxonomy (GTDB): domain Bacteria; phylum Bacillota; class Clostridia; order Oscillospirales; family CAG-272; genus CAG-390. The sequence goes on from JAZQJB010000045.1 coordinate 21,576, forward strand.
TGCTGACTTTTATAGAAGGATAAAGGAAAGCTATCTATATCCGGAAAATGCGGATCAAAAGATCAGATTATTCGGAACATATGCAGAGCAAAAGGCTTATATCAATAAATACCCTACAATCCATCATTTAATAAATGAGCTTATGAAAAGTGATGAAGAACATGATGCAAGACTTGTGTATATTGCCTGTGCATGGTTGGTTGCTCATCGCGGACATTTCCTTAGTGAGGTTGACAAGTATAGCGTTGATAAGGCAACTGATTTCGGTGAGGTATATGAACAATTGGTTTCTTTCATCAAACGTGATGAATACGGGCTTCCCTGGAGTGAGAACGTTGATCTTTTTGTTGTTGAAAATACACTGAAATCCAAGTTGGGTATTACTAAAAAGGCAAAGTTGCTTGCAGAGGCACTGTTTGGCGGAAAAGCTCCCAAAGCTATTGGGGAAACTTACGAGTATAACTATGACCTCGTCGTAAAGCTGCTCTGTGGCGGCAAAGGTTCCTTGAAAGATCTGTTTGGCAAAGATGAGTATGATGATCTTGAAGAAAAGTCGGTAGCATTAAATATGGATGACGAAAAGCTTGCCAATATTATGCAGTCTATCGACGAAACCGATGCACAGCTTATCACGGTTTTAAAATCTGTTTACGATTGGTCTGTGCTTGTTGACATTTTGAAGGGTAAGCAAAGTATCTCCGAAGCGAAGGTTGAGGTTTATGAGCAACACAGCAGAGATTTAAAGATTATTAAGACCTTCGTTAAAAAATATATTCCGGAAAGATACAACGAGCTGTTCCGCGCAGATAACAATCCTAAAAATTATGTCGCATATATTGGCAAGAATGTCACCGCTACAGAACAGTCAAAAGTCAAAAAATCGGTAAGTAAAGAAGATCTTTGTAAATATATTTTATCTCTTATAAAGAGTATTAGTCCTGATAAAGAGGATGTTCGCGAATATGAAGATATGCTTGCTCGTCTTGAAGTTAACGACTTTTTACCTAAGCAAGTTGACGGTGACAACCGCGTTATTCCTTATCAGCTTTATTGGTATGAGCTGAATAGAATACTTGAGAATGCCAAATCTTATTTGCATTTCTTAAATGAAGCTGATGAAGATGGTATTACAGGTTCGGAGAAAGTGCTTTCTGTTTTTGAGTTCCGTGTACCTTATTATGTAGGTCCATTGAGGGAGAAAAGTAATTCCAAGCTAAATCATTGGATGGTCCGCAAAGCAGAAGGTAAGATTTATCCTTGGAACTTTAATGCGATGGTGGATCTTGACGCAAGTGAAAATGCGTTCATAGCAAGGATGACTAATTCCTGCACTTATCTTCCCGGTGAAGACGTTCTTCCTAAAAACTCGTTGATATACTCTGCTTTTGAGGTTCTCAATGAGATCAATAATATAAAAGTCAATGGCAATGATATCTCGGTTGAGGCAAAACAGAGTATATTCAACAATGTATTTCTGTGTCCCGGAAAGGTAACGCCGAAGCGCATAAAGAACTTCTTGATATCAAATCATTATATTGATGAAAATGACGTACTCAGCGGTTTGGATATAACGGTTAAGTCTTCTCTCAGACCTTATTTACAGTTTAAGAATTTGGTCGGGAGAGGATTGCTTACATACTCTGATGTTGAAAAGATAATCAATCGTGCTACCTATTCGGAAGATAAAAAGAGACTTGCGGACTGGCTGCGCAAGGAATATCCGTACCTTCCCGAAAGTGAAATAAAGTATATCTCCGGATTGAGGTTCAAAGAGTTTGGCAAATTAAGCAGAAAACTGTTGTGCGGAATTGAAGGCGCAGTCAATACTGATACCGGCGAATATATGAGTATTATTCGCACTATGTGGGAAACAAATCTTAATCTGATGCAGATCTTGAATTCGGACAGCTTCGAATTCAAAAATCAAATAGAAGAGACAGTAAAGGAATATTACGGCGCAAAGAAAAAGAGTTTTTCGGAGCGACTTGACGAAATGTACGTTTCGAATGCGGTGAAACGCCCCATTATCCGTACACTCGATATTCTGAAGGACGTTGTCAAAGTTCAGGGACGCGCACCCGAAAGAATCTTTATTGAAATGGCAAGGGGCGCTAACGAAGACCTCAAGGGAAAGAGAAGTAAAACAAGATACGATCAAATACTTGAACTTTACAATCAGGTTAATGATGAAGATATTCGTCATTTGACAAAACAACTTGATGATTGGGGTGATTCTGTACACAACAAACTTCAGAGCGATAAGCTGTTCCTTTACTTTATGCAGCTCGGTAAATGCTTATATACGGGTAAGAGCATTGATCTCAATTCGGTTATTTCCGGAGACGGTGTATATAATATTGAGCACATTTACCCCCGAAGCTTTGTTAAAGATGATAGCATCATCAATAATAAGATTTTGGTTGACTCAAAGGCTAACGGTGAAAAAAGTGATAGCTATCCGATAGATGCCGCTATTCAAGATAGTATGCGCGGATATTGGACGTATCTGAACAAAGTCGGACTAATCAGCGATGAAAAGTATAAACGCTTGATCAGAACTACTCATTTTACCGATGAAGAAAAATTTGAATTTATCAACCGTCAGCTTGTTGAAACTCGTCAGTCTACCAAGGTCATTGCAAGTCTTTTGAAGGAGCTTTATCCCGATACCGAGATCGTTTACGTCAAGGCTGGACTTGTATCCGATTTCAGGCATCAGTTCGATCTTCTTAAATCACGCGCGGTAAATGATCTGCATCACGCGAAGGACGCCTATTTGAATATTGTTGTCGGCAACGTATGGCATTCAAAATTCTCGAGACAGTTTTGGCGTTCGGATGCGGATAATAATGCGAAACCCGAGATAGTCTTCACCCGACCGGTAATATGCAACGGTAAGACTGTTTGGGGCGGCGCAGAAGACAAAGATCGTGTCGTAAAGATCGCAAGAAAGAACACTGCTCACGTGACAATGTATTCGTATTGCAAGCATTCGGGACAAAACGGCGGCTTCTTTGACCAGAATCCTCTGCAGGCGGCTGAGGGACTTATCCCTCTGAAAAAAGACAGACCTACCGAGATTTACGGAGGCTACAATGGCGCAACCGTTGCAGGATTTGTATTAGTTAAGTACCTTACAGGAAAGAAGAACGAGATCAGCTTGGTGCCACTGAAGCTATTGGATATGGCAAAATTTATTACCGACGACAGTTATGCACTTCAATACATTGCAGCTGAATTGGGTGACAAAGCCAAGAATATTGAAATCTTGTTCAACAAACGAATACTCAAGATTTTCACTATGCTTTCACTTGATGGCGCTCGGTATTGTATACGAGGAAAAGCGAGTTTGTCAGAAATCGGACTAATGAATATGATGCAATTTATGGCATCTCCCGAAGTTGAGTGTTACGTAAAAAAGATTGAATCTTTTTATGAGAAACATAAAAAGAATGAGAAATTTGTGTGGGATGCGAGATATGATGGAATATCTGCGGAGAAGAACATTGAGCTTTATAATCTTTATATTGAAAAACTCTCCCGTTGGCCTTATAATACTCGTCCCGGAAACGATACTTTCGTTAACAAATTGAGAATACATTCGAATGATTTTTCTAAACTTGATGTTTTCAAGCAAGCAAATATTCTCTTACAAATTCAAGGTATTTTCGGTAGACTGAAACAGGCAGACTTGAAAGATTTGAAAGAAAGCTCAAGCTCCGGTATAACTAGAGTATCACTGAATATTTCGAACTGGAATAAGAATTACAAAGATGTTCGTATTATTGATCAATCGGCTTCCGGTCTTTATGAAACGGAGTCCGATAATCTTCTTGATCTCCTATGAGTTGGCGCACGGTTGTGATCACTTCAAGGTGCAAGCCGGATTATAAGATGGGCTTTATGGTGGTGCGCGCCGAGGAAACTAAAAAGATTTTCCTCGACGAGATCGCCATATTGCTCATCGAAAATCCTGCCGTTTCGCATAACGGATATGATGGTTAATATGAGAACTTATTTTTCAGATTATGATATGGATACTTTTGTTGAAAGCGTATGCTTGCACGGATTTAAAGTGCTATTAATTGAAAGCTCTGCCAATAGAATCTTGAGAAATACCAAAAGATATATTGTTGACGAAGATTTGTGTGAATTTTAACTTGATTTTTAATTATTCGTATGTTATAATAATTTGAACATGTCCTGTTACACTACTTTCTGCAATTCGTAGTATTGTATCTCGAATTCTGATTTGAGGTTTGAGAGTAGTGTAATTTAATAAGGGACTCAAACCTTTTCTCCTTTATTTAAGAATAAGCTCAAGTTTGAGAGTAGTGTAATTTAATAAGGGACTCAAACTGCAAACATCATCATTGACCGTGTA
>JAZQJB010000046.1:0-21979 GCA_045541375.1 Eubacteriales bacterium
GTATATGGAAAAACTGCTTACATACCTTATTGAAGAAGGCAAAAAATCTGGAATTAAAACAATACTCAATTCCGCAGATATGAAAGCAATTCCTTTGTATGAAAGAGTGGGTTTCCATACTTCATCAACAATTATGTACATAGACCTTTAAATTCAAATTGATTTGACAATAAGACAAATTCCAATTTATCAAATAAACTGACATAACTCTACAAACCACGGTTCTGATCAAACCGTGGTTTTCAGTAAGCCCGAACAATGATAAACGCCGTATAGATCACGTAAAGCACAACGCAGATCGCGCCCTCTATCCTGCCGATCTTTTTGCCTTTCGCTGCGAAAAGATAGACGATGAGGGTGACTATCGCAAGGAAAGCGGTGTCGGTGAGGAGTTCGCTATCGACGCGGAGCGGCGTGATCACTCCCGTGATGCCGAGGATGAAGAGGACGTTGAAAAGACAGGAGCCGACGGCGTTTCCGACCGCGATGCCCGCCTCGCCCTTTTTCGCCGCGACAAGCGAGGTGACAAGCTCGGGAAGGGAAGTGCCGAGGGCAACGACGGTCAGCCCGATCAGCGTTTCGCTCATTCCGAGGTCGGAGGCGATCAGTTTTGCGTTATCGACAACGACGTCACCGCCAACCACAACGGCAAAGAGTCCGCCTATCACGTAAAGCGAACTCAAAAGCCACGAAAGCTGCTTCCCACCGCCCGCGTTGATCGGATTTCGAAGTGCTTTTCTGATGACGAAAAACAAATACACGGCAAGTGCGGCAAGGAATAGTGCCGCTTCATAGCGTTTGATCACGCCGTCGATGACGGTAATCGCAAGTGCGCCCGTCGCGAAAATGTTCACGGGCATATCGCGATTTATCACGTCGCGCTCGGCGGTAAGCGGGATGGCGAGCGAGGTGATCCCGATGACGGGCAAAAGGTTGAAAAGATTCGAGCCGATGATGTTTCCGAGCGAGATGGCGCTTTCTCCGCGGATGCTCGCGGAAATGCTGATCGCCGCCTCGGGCGCGCTCGTGCCGAAGGAAACGACCGTCAGCCCGATGATGAGCGGGGGCACGCGGAGCTTCGCCGCTATTGATGAAGCACCGTCAACAAAAAAGTCCGCGCCCTTGATAAGCAAAAAAAGTCCTGCCGCCAACAAAATATATTCCATGCCCCACCTCCGCAATTATTATCGCCCGCATAAGGCACTTTAATGCCCTTAAATGCGCTTTTTTACCGCTTAAAACGGCAACTCTACTGCCGGTAGAGTCCACTCTACTCACAATTTACATCTTTTTCAAACAGTATCTTGACTATTGAGCACAAAAATAGTATAATTATGCTATAAGAAAATCTCCCCGGAGGAAAAATAAATGAACAGAAAGAAAGCATATCCGCTTTATGAAACCACAGTATTCCGCGATTTCCGCGTAATGGTCGAGCAGTCGGCTGAAAACTTCCCCGACAGACCCGCCATTTCCTATAAGAAGAACCCCCGCGACAAGGAAACGCAGAGCGTTACCTATCTGCAGGCAAAGAATGACATCCGTGATCTCGGAACAGAGGAGATCGCCCTCGGTCTGCGCGACAAGAAGGTTGCCATCGTCGGCGGTGCTTCCTGCGGATGGGTCTATACCTATTTCTCGCTGATGGCTATCGGTGCCGTCACCGTTCCGCTTGACAAGGAAATGCCCGCCCCCGACCTCGCGGCAACCATCGAGCGCGCGTCCTGCTATGCTATTTTCTACGGCGCAGAGATCGCGGGCAAGCTCGATTATCTCAAGGAGAATACCAAGGCTGAGCTCTACGTTTGTATGAACGGCGATCCCCTCAAGGAAGGCGATCTCGCGCTTGCATCCCTCATCGAAGCGGGCGGCAAGAAGTTCGCAGAGGGCGACAATTCCTACTATGATTACGAGATCGACCCCGACCGCCTTGCGACCATCGTTTTCACATCGGGAACCACCGGCAAGGGCAAGGGCGTTATGCTCTCGCAGACCAATATCGTCAGCGATATGACCCAGGGTATGTACCTCTTTGACATCACCCCCAAGACCCTCAACGTTCTTCCTCCTCACCACACCTTCGGTTCGACCGTCAACTACGTCGGTCACTATGCGCAGGGCAGTGAAATCTATATCACCTCGGGCATCAAGTACCTTCTCAACGAGCTCAAGGAGCAGCAGCCCACCCACCTTGTTCTCGTTCCCCTCTTTGTCGAAACTCTCTACCGCCGCATCTGGGCAACGGCAGAGAAGAACGGCATCGATAAGAAGCTGAAGACGGGTATGAAGCTCTCCGCGGCTCTCCGCAAGATCGGCATCGACAAGCGCCGCTCGATCTTCGCGCAGGTTCACGAAACATTCGGCGGCAAGCTCGAGATGATCATCTGCGGCGGTGCGGCTCTCAATCAGGATATTATCGATTTCTTTGACGCCATCGGCATCACTGTTCTCAACGGCTACGGCATCACCGAGTGCGCTCCCCTTGTTTCCTGCAACAGAAACGAGTGGCAGAAGAACGGAAGCGTCGGTCTTCCCATCATCGGCGAGGAAGTCAGAATCTTTGAGCCCGATGCAAACGGCGAGGGCGAGATCTGCGTCAAGGGTCCAAACGTAATGATGGGATACTACGAGGAGCCCGAAGCGACTGCGGCTGTTATCGACGAGGACGGCTTCTTCCACACCGGCGACTACGGTAAGCTCGACGAGGACGGCTGGCTCTTCATCACGGGACGCAAGAAGAACCTCATCATCTTCTCGAACGGCAAGAACGTATATCCCGAGGAGATCGAAACCGAGATCTCGCGCATCCGCGGCGTTCTCGAGGTCGTTGTTTACGCAGGCGAAAGCAAGGCAAATCCCGAGCGCGAGGTCATCGTTGCCGAGATCTTCCCCGACTACGAGCAGCTCAAGAACGATGGCGTGACCGACGTCAAGGAATACTTCGACGAGCACGTCAAGGTCGCCAACACCCACATGGCCCCCTACAAGAAGGTAGGCCTCGTCAAGATCCGTAAGGAAGAGTTCATCAAGAATACCTCCAGAAAGATCACAAGATTTAATATTGATAAGTCGATTGACTGATAAAGAGAAAACGGCTTCCCGTCGGGAAGCCGTTTTTTTATTCAGTTTTTATCTTTTCTTGAAAACGATCGCAGTTCCGAGGAGGGCGACGATTGCAATAGTTCCGAAAGCAACTGACGCGCCGCAGCCGCTCTTTTCGGGTGCCGGCTCTGTTGCGGTGGGAGCTTCGGTTACCTCGGGAGCGTTTGTGGTCTCGGGAGCCGGAGTTGTTCTCTCCACTACCACGGTGGTTTCGGGAGCCGGTGCCGCGGTTTCGGGTGCCGCGGTGGTCTCGGGAAGAGTGGTTTCGGGAGCAATGCCCTTCAGCATCTCTGCGAAGGTTCCGCTGAACCAGGTGTCGATCAGTCCCTTGACGGAATCGCCTACGGTAATGGTCTGCTCAACGAAATCATATACCTTTGCGATCTTTGCAAGACCGATGAGCTGGCTTTCCGTCTGGATATCAAACGAAGTAGCGGACGGGTTGAACCAGGACATATCCGCCTTGGCATACTTGGTGTCCGCCAGCTTCTCGGCAACCGCAAGAGTGGGGTACATACCGTCGCGGGCTACCCATCCGAGTGCCGAAAAATCAAATCCGGACATTTTAATGGTTGCCATAGCTCCGCTGATTTCCTCGAATCCAACAACGACGGGACGGAGGGAAGCAAGCATATCAAAAGCGTCAGCCTGTTTTTCAACAAACTCGGTGCCGACGGTCACCTTATAAAGTGTATTCGCCTTTTCTGCGCTGAAGTCAACTCTTGCCATAAGTGAAACGTCCGCAAGGGAATAGCAATCTGTGAAGGTTGCCTCGAAAGAGTTGGGGGTATCGGTCGAGGAATATCCCGCGCCGAGTCCGATCCAGGACATAGCGGCAGCGGCGGGAGTGTAAGAGGACTTGGAAATACCGCTGTTGAAGCAGTTGGTGAAATTCAGCACGGTGGGTGCGCTGTCGCCGGAGTTTGCTCTTCCGATAAATGCGCCTGCCTGAGTTGCGGTAGCCGAAAGAGTGCCGTCATAATGGCAGTTGGTGAAGTTGATGGTAGTCTTTGCGGTTACGGTACCGACGATACCGCCAACCTGCTTGCAGTCGGCATTGATCTCGCCGCCTACGTAGCAGTTTTCAAAGTTTGTGCTGGTATTTGCGTTACCGGTGATGCCGCCAACCATTGTAAGACCGGAGTTCTTGGTTGTGATGTTACCCGTGTAAACGCAGTCCTTGAAGAGGTTGCCCGCGATGTTAGAATATGCAACGATACCGCCGCACCACTTTGCGCCTGAGGTGATGATGGTTGCATCCGAGCGAAGGTTGGAGTATTCGCAGGGAGTACCGGTCTTCTGGGGTCTGGAGTAACCAACAAACGAACCTGCGGTATCTGCCTTGGTGTTGATGTATGCGCCGGTGAGGTAGATGTTCTTAATGCCGCCCGCGCCCTGAGAACCGACAAGGCCGATGTTCTTGGTTTCGTGAGGAGCATCCTCAGTACCGATCTTCATACCCGCGATGGTAACCGCTTCGCCCTCAACGCCGCCGAGCTTGCCTTCAAGCAGACCGGCAAAGGCATAGTTGTTGCTGATTCCGATGGGAGTCCACTGATGGCCGCCAAGGTCGATGTTTTTGGTGATAACGAAGGTCTTTCCGAAGAAGGCGCCGGGGTCCTTGTGGTCGTCACCCTGATATTCGTTTGCAAGGTAAGCAAGGCCTGCAAGTTTTGCGGCGGTGTCGAGCTCGAAATAATCCTTATCTGCGGAGAACCAAGCAGTATCGGTGGTTGTACCGTCCCACTTGTCAAACTCCTCCGCAGCCGAGGCGCCGATCATCATCGTGCACATCAGGGAAAGGATCATACAAATTGCGAGTAGGTACGAGAAAAATTTTTTCATAGTAAAAGGTTCCTTTCTTGATTATTATTCCGGCGTTTCTGCCGTATAGTGTTCGCTTACGTATTTTGAAAGCTTCCAGACGTTCTGGCTCCAGATCATAAGCTTGCCCTGTGAAGAAAGCTTTTTCCACCAATCCTCAGTCTCGCTGAACTTGCCGCCGTCATACTTGTTGACTTCGTTGGTCCAATAAGGCTTGCGGAGTGAATGGCCGCTGATCGAAAGATAACTGCGGCAAAGATTTACGTAATCGGCAAGCTCTTTGTTTTCGGGATCGATGGCAAGCCATTTGTTGAGAAGAGATACGCCATAGTAATAGAAGAAGCACTCCTCGGAGCCCGTTTCGCGTGCGAGGTTATAGATCTCCGCCGATTCGATCTGAAGCTTTCCGCTCTTGTCGTCGACCTGGACGAAAACGCGTCCCGCGCAAAGCTTCAGAGCTTCGTAAAGCGTTGCGACCTTGTATTCGGTAGGATTGCCCTTGTCGTCAGTCATTTTCAGCACGCGGAGCTGCTCAAACGTCCAATCGTTGACCGAAAGCGTTTGCGGATAGCCGGTCTTTCCGATGTAGGATGCGGCATCGGTCGCTTTTGCCAGAGAGGTGTCGTGAAGCAGAACGGCAATGCCGTCGAGTGTCAGCTGAGTGTCGAATTCAACGCAATCGGCGCCGGCAAGGATCGCACTTGCAATGCCCTCGAGAGAATTATCGGGGTAGTTGTCGCTGTCGCCGCGGTGAGCCTTGATGGTTATTCTGCCGTCGGGGCAGGTGACGGCGTATGTCTTTTCGTTGAAATCAAGCATCCACGCGGGCGTTGTATAATCCTTTGCCCAGAAGGGGGTGAAAAGGAAAATGTCGCTCGCGATGGGATTCATCTCGCTTGCCTTGAGGATCGAATAACTGTATTCTGCATCAGAATCAAGCTTCAATTCCTCGGAAAATGCAATTTCCACAAGCTTTTTGCCTGCAGCCTGAATGGCGGCGCCACAGCCGCCGACAACGTAGATCTTGTTGCCGGATACCTTGATCGAATAGTCAAAATATCCGCATTTGATCTCCGCAGGGGTGCGGGAGGTGAAGCCGATCAGGATCTCTTTGCCCTTGCCCGCGCTGTTGTCGCTGCGCCTTTTGGGGGCTATATCGGTTTTTGAAAGAAGCTGATTCGCGATCTCTTCGGCGATTGCTTTTTCTCCCGAGTTTGAGATAACGGGGAAGATGATCTCGTATTCCGAGGCAAGCCTTGCGGGTACGCTGTCAGCAGATACTGCCTCGTCAACGTAATTTTTTGTAAAAGTGTAATCCTTTTCGATCGAGGCAGCGCCTTCGGCTGTGATAAGTCCAAGGAAGTGCTCAAGTCCGCGAAGGATGGCTTCCTCGCTACCGCCGTAAATGACGATCTTTGATCCGGTTTGAGTTACCGAGAAGGTATAGTTGCCGGCGGTGTTTTTCTGTGCCTGTGCGCTCTCTGCACGGTTTGTCGCACCGAGAAGGATCTCCTTTTCCTCATTCTGCACCGGTTCTTCGGGTGCGATCGCCATCCAGTCGTTGGTGTGGGTGAGTTTCAAGCCAAAGGAGGCGTTGAGCGTGTCAGCGGCTGTCTTTACCGCGGCGATCACTTCACGGGGAGCCGTTGCGGGATAAACGAAGGTGTATCCCTCAAGGCTTATCATTTCGCGCGCTGCGGTTGTTTCAGCGATTTCTTCAGTTTCAGAAGAATCATCATCACAGGAAACCGAGGAAAGCGCAAGCAGAACGGCAAGAATGATCGAAAATAAAATTTTATTGTACTTCATTTGGAAAATTACTCGTACTGCTTCATCATATCGTCAAGCTTGTTCTGGAAGTTCGAGCCCTTGCTTGCCCAATAGGAAGACCAGTTGGCGGAGGAAGAGCTTGCCAGCAAGGTTCTGAGAGCCTGCGCGGGATTTCCGAGAGCAGCGGAATATGTGAATCCGAATTCGTAGCAAAGACCGTCGTGAATGATGTCAAGCATCTGCATTGCGTTGACGTCGTTTGCAACTCTTGATTTCAGAAGTACCTCGAAGTATGCGACAGTGGTGGTCTCGTAGGACTTCGATGCGGTGAGCTCAAGCACTGCGCCGATCTTGTCGAGATTCGTTGCGTTGCCGGGCACGAGGAACATTGTGTAAACGTCGGAGAGGGCGGAGTAGTACTTGCCCTGTTCCTTGTCAAGCATGGGGTAGGGAATGATACCGAAGCTGCCGTTGATCGAGCTTGCGTTGAAGTCAACGCCCCATTCCATACCGCCGTGGGTAAAGAGGGTGTGTCCTTCGATGAAGAATTTCTCGGAATTGCCCTTGCTGGAGGTGATGTAGGTAGCGTTGTCGCTGTAAAGGAGCTTGTTGAGCTTTTCAACGATGGTTACCATTCTGTCGTTGTTCATAGCGATCTTGTATTCGCCGTTCTCAAATGCTACGATCGGCTGATCAAATGCCGCAAAGTAACCGTCGATGATCGTCTTGAGGTAAATGTTGCAGCCGTAAATGTCGTTCTGGTCCCAGTCCTGATTACCGTCCTCGCGGGAATACTCCTTGCTTATTTCAAACAGACGGTCAACGGTCCATTCCAGATTATTGACCTCATCGTAAAGCATTTCGGGGGTTCTGTTACCCTGTGTAGCAAGAAGTTCCTCATTGAAATACATGCAAAGACCCTTGCCCAGAGTGAGCTGGGATGCGTCACCCGATGCCATGTAAAGTTTGTCGCCGATAGAGAGGTTCTTCGCCATATCGGAGCGCGCGCCCCACCATACCTTGTCAAAGTTCAGGTGAGGAACCTCAAGCAGATTGGTGACCAGACCCTCTGCAGCGAGCGTGGGCGCCTGGTATGCAGCAGAACAGATAACGTCAACAACGTATCCGGATGCGATGTTGTTGCGGACTCTTGAGATGAGCTCGCTTTCTTTGATGGTTTCGTAGGAGATCGTAACGCCGAGCTGACCTTCAACGAAATACTGTCTTGCGCTGATTGCGGTCTTTACGGTGTCCGTCGGATCGTCATCCGAAACCAGAAACTCGTCAACCGCACCTGCGCGGTCCGCACGGAGCAGCATTGTGAAAGTTTCGTTGTTGAAATTAAGGGAAGGGTCAAGCTCAAGGTCATCGTCACCGGGAGCCTCGGTGGTCTCGGGGATAGCCTCGGTGGTAGCAATGTCACCCGCTACAGTGGTTTCGGGTGTCTCTTCGCCGGTATCCGCACAGCCCGCCGCCATAATGACGGACACAAGCATGGATAACGTCAGTAAACAAGCTAATAATCTTTTCATAAGTTCTCCTTCTGCCGCCTGCGGCGGCAAAATAAATGATTTTGAGCAGGGAGATTCTCTGCCTTTTTCTCCCAACTTTGAATTAATTATATCATATAATTAAATATATGTCAATCATTTTATTAATTGCCGAACAGCGAAATTAACTTTCAAGTTTCCTCTTGACTTTTTTTCCTATTTGTGCTATTATTATAATGTATGTAAAAAACCAACCAACCACGAAAGGGTTAAGAAATGAAAAGAACATTTATTGCCGACGTTAAGCCGGGCGAGCAGGTAAAGATCGCCGGTTTCGTTGAAAATTGCCGCAACAAGAAGGCACGCGCGTTCCTCGTTATCCGTGATATGACGGGTAAGGTTCAGGTCTACGTTGAAAAGGAAGGCAACGAGGAGCTTGCCGCTGTCGTAGATCAGCTCACCATCGACTCGGTCGTTACCATCGAGGGCGAGTGCATCGCTAACGAATACGTAAAAATGGGCGGAATGGAGATCATCCCTTCCTCTATCCGCATCGAATCCATCGCGGACGCGCTTCCCATCAAGGAAGACTCTGCAATCGACTCGCGCCTTGACTACCGTTGGGTAGACCTCCGCACCGAGCGCAACACCCTCATCTTCCACGTTCAGAGCGAGATCACCGCAGCAATGCGCGATTATCTTCTCAAGAATAAGTTTACCGAGCTCCATTTCCCAAAGATCATCGGCGCGGCTTCCGAGTCTGGCTCCGAGGTCTTCAAGCTCAACTACTTTGACCGCGACGCATATCTTGCACAGTCGCCCCAGTTCTACAAGCAGATGGCTATGGCAGCGGGACTCGAGAGAGTTTTCGAGTGCGCTCCCTGCTTCCGTGCTGAAAAGTCGCACACCAACAAGCACGCGACCGAGTTCACCTCCTTCGACCTTGAGTTCTCCTACGTTGAGTCCTTCCACGACGTAATGGCTCTCGAGGAAGAGATGCTCACCTACGTTCTCGGCAGAGTAAAGGAGAAGTACGGCGAGGATATTCAGAGAATCTTCGGCATTGAGACCGTTGTTCCCACCAATCCCTTCCCGATCCTTTCCGTTGCGGAGATCTACAGACTTCTTGAGGAAAGATACGGCTACACCTGCCCCGAGTCCGAAAAAGGCGACCTTACCACCGACGCTGAGCGTATGACTCACCGCCTCGTCAAGGAGCTTTACGGCCACGAATTCCTCTTCGTCACCGATTTCGCACAGGACAAGCGTCCTTTCTATCACATGAGAGATGAAAACGGCGTTCCCCAGGGCTATGACCTCATCTGGCGCGGCGTCGAGATCACATCCGGCGCACAGAGAGAGCACCGCTACGATCACCTCTGCGCAAACGCAGCAGAGAAGGGTCTCGGCGAGGACGTTAAGTTCTACACCGAGTTCTTCCGTTACGGCTGTCCTCCTCACGGTGGATTCGCTATCGGCGTAGACCGTCTTACTATGCTCTTCCTCGGCATCCCGATCAAGGAAGCAATGTTCCTCTTCCGCGGTCCCGACAGACTTCATCCTTAAGGTGTTTTTTCGAAGACAAAGCCCCCGAAAAAACGGATTTTATAAAAAATAAACTTTTGCCGCACTGACCCGATCAATGCGGCAAGAGTTTTATCGGAGCGAAAATGAATAACGAATTCAAATTTTTGATTTATCGAACTGCAGAAGGAGATGTTTCGATAAACGCAATTATAAAGGACGAATCGGTATGGCTTACTCAAAAAGCTATGGCAGAACTGTTCGATGTTAATCCGCAAGCTATCACCAAACATTTATCCAATATATATGAAGAAGGTGAACTTGATAAGGATTCAACTTGTTCCAAAATGGAACAAGTTCAAATCGAGGGTAACAGAAGTGTGGCAAGAATGCGTGATTTTTACAACCTCGATGCCATCATCTCTGTCGGCTACCGCGTAAACTCCCGTCGGGCGACCAATTTCCGTATCTGGGCTACCGGAGTTCTAAAGGAATATATCACAAAAGGCTTTGTTCTTGACGACGACAGATTAAAGCAAGGAAAGACGGCTTTTGGCAAGGATTATTTCCGTGAACTTCTTGAGCGAGTTCGGTCGATTCGTGCAAGTGAGCGCAGAATTTGGCAACAGATAACCGATATTTTTGCCGAGTGCAGTATAGATTACGATAAGAATTCCCGTATCACTCGAGATTTTTATGCTATGGTGCAAAATAAGTTTCACTATGCCATCACCGGGCAAACTGCTGCTGAGATAGTATACACTCACGCTGACAGAACAAAGGAGAATATGGGACTTACGACATGGAAAAACTCCCCTGACGGACGAATTCTGAAATCCGATGTTACGGTAGCAAAGAATTATCTTGACCAAAGGCAGATAAGGCAGCTTGAACGGACTGTTACTGGCTATTTTGACTATATAGAGGACTTGATTGAACGCGAAAACACCTTTACAATGGAAGAATTCGCGTCAAGTGTAAATGAATTTTTGTCATTCAGACGCTATGAGGTGCTGAAAGATAAGGGCTCTGTTTCTGCGGAAGAGGCAAAGCACCGTGCATCCGAAGAGTACGATGCATTCAATAAAACACAGAAAATCAACTCCGATTTCGATAAAGAAGTAAAAAAACTGCTTGAAAGCGGAGATCTATCATAGGAGTTCACATGAACACTCAGGAAAAAGCAAAAAAGCTCGTCCCCGAGCCTCCAAAGAATATTAAAGTTTTCAACACACGCCGCAAGCCGAAGAAGCGCAAGTTTCTGCCTTGGGTGGCGCAGACCATTATTTCGTGGCCCGATCTCAAGAAGAGAAATGCCAAGCTGACCCGCACTAATATGGAGGCACTTGACGGCAAGCCATATCTCTTGCTCATCAACCACGCCTCGAAGGTCGATCTGAATATGATGTATAAGGCGACTCACCCGCAGCCGCTTGTCAACGTTATGACCATCGAGGGCTTCCGCGACTTCACATTGCCGCTGATGGACCTGCTTGGCGTCATCGGCAAGAGAAAATTCATCCAGGACCTCAATCTTATTCGCAATATCAAATACACCATCAAGGAGCTCGGCGCGATCTTCGTGCTGTTCCCCGAGAGCCGATATTCGCTCGACGGTACGACGTCGTATATCACTCCTTCGGTCGGCGCGCTCGTTCATATGATAAAAGTGCCGGTCGCTGTGCTGACGATCCACGGAAATTTCGTCACACATCCGCAGTGGAACAAGAAGAACAAGCACACCTACGTTGAGGGCGAGATCCGCCCGATCGTTCTGCCCGACGAGGCGGAAAGCGTGTCCGCCGCCGAGGTCAACAAGCGCATCGCCGAGGCATTCAAGTACGATGACTACGCTTGGCAGTATGAAAATAAGGTCGTCATCGACGACCCCGAACGCGCAAAGGGACTGCACTCGATCCTTTATAAATGCCCGCGCTGCGGCAAGGAATTCGAGATGTATTCCGAGGGCACCGAGCTTTGGTGCGGAGCCTGCGGAGCAAGATGGGAGCAGGACGTTTACGGCAGACTTCACGCCACCGACGGCGGCGAAACTGTCTACGAGCACATCCCCGATTGGACGAAATGGGAGCGCGAGTGCGTCCGCGAAGAGGTCAGGAACGGCACCTATTACTTCGAGGACAACGATGCGCGCATTGAAACGCTTCCCAACTGGACGAAGTTCTATAAGCACGGACACGGACGCGTCATTCAGACCCTCGAGGGCACGCGCGTGGAGGTCGATTCCTACTACGGCGGCGGACCCACCACCCTTTTCCGTCCCGCGCTCGACCTTGACTCGATGCACATCGAGTATGACTACCTCGGCTGGGGCGACTGCATCGATATTTCCGTTCCTAAGGATTCCTTCTGGTGCTACCTCTCAAAGCGCGATCAGATCACCAAGATCTCGTTTGCGACCGAGGAGATATATTTCCTTGCTAAGGAAAAGACGGCGCGTAAGAAAGTGGTCAGTGATTAGTGGACAGTGGACAGAAAGACGCGATTAGCTGAAACAACAGTCAACCTCAGCGGGAAGTTTTTGAAGATTCTTAAGGAACTTTTCGAAAAAAGTTCCTTAAGTCGCGCTTCGCAAAGCGCGAAATTTCCCCTATGCTCCGAACCGACTGCGTCCCGCAGGCGGTTCGGACTCAAATAAGTCCTCACGCTTTGGCGTGAGGGCTTATTTGAGTCTACATTCTTTTTTCTTAATCAAACTCCGTACAATCGGTGCAAACGTACCAGCCGTCACCTTTGTTGTGACAGATGACGTACATCGAACGACCCGAACCGATATTGAAACCAAGCTCGACGTTTGTGACCTTTTCGCCGTCGGCGTTGGTGGTTTTGTTCTTTTTGTAACTGTTGAAGCGGATGTCATCCTCGGATAAACCGAGCTCTGCGAACTTGTTACTCTCGACCAGATATTCGTACCCGAGCTGATATTCTTCGGTGTTCTTGCTTGATTCAATCGCGGCGAAGACTATGGCAATTATTGACGTTGCCAAAATAAAGGTAAATGCAACCGCCCCGGCAATTATGGCGATCACCGCTTTTTTGCTCAAGCGAGGGATCTTTATATTATATGTTTCCGAGTTGTTTTCTTCGATATAATGCCCCGCCATCAGTTCATCGGGGCGGACACCGAGTATCTCTGCCAGCTTGAAGAGAACTTCAACTCGCGGCTTGGAGGAACCGTTTTCCCACTTTGAAACAGCCGCCGCAGTCACGCCGAGTCTATCCGCGATCTCCGCCTGTGTCAAGCCCTTTTTCTCACGGAGCGTGCAAACAAAATTGCCGAAATTGTAATCGTTCATTTGAGTTTTCCTTTCTTCAGTTCACCACAATTATAGCGCAAAAGGGGCGAAAAGTCAAGGAAAAGGATGTTGAATATTGGTTGATATTGGGTTTGTGAAGAGTGAAGGAGCCCCATCTCCCGTAGGAAAGCATAACTTTCTATCTCTATTAATCAAAAATTTTCGAGCCAAGCGAGAAAATTTACCTTAATTATTCATTATTCATCAGCGAAGCGGCTTCATTATTCATTATTCACTAAAAAATTTTCGTGGGTCAAATGAATGATGAATAATGAATGATGAAGAATGAATAATTACTTGAATCTGTCAAACCACATCGTCAGCTCGTCCCGCATGACCTGCGTGGTGGTGTGTCCGACGCCGTCGAGGAGGTGGAGCTCGATGTAGCAGCCGGCGCGGCGGACGGCTTCGGTGTAACCGACCGAGATCATATAGTCGATCGTCCGGTCAGCCGTTCCGTGCCAGATCTTGATCGGGCAGGGAGGAATGACGACTTTTTCACCGTCGGCGTTTACAAAGGAGCGTATTTTGTGCGGATTGAAGCCGATAGTGTTCTGCTCGCACCATTCCTCGGTCGGGAAACGGTGAGTGATCCTTATTCTGTCGCGCGGTGAGTTACCGGTAGCCGGCTGCTTTTCGGTTTTATCCCATGAACCGAGGCAGGAGTGACCGTTCACGTCTACGGTGTCAAGATTCAGCCTTGGGAAGAAAATGCCCGCGGCGGTGACGATGTTCGGAAACATTCCGATGAAGTTGAACGCGCTCTGTCCACCCATCGAGCCGCCCGCGATCAGCACCTGACGCGAGAGGTTGTATTTTCTCGTCACATATTTGTATGCTCGGAAAGCCGCCATAAGGTGCTCGAAGCATCCTTGTGTGCGCCCGTGCGGCTCCGAGCCGTTGACGTCGAGCGCGGCGTAGCCCGCGTTTATGCATTGGGTGACAAAGGCAAGACCGCCGATCTGATTTTCGCTCTCGCACACGCGCATTCCCGATCCGTGGAAGGAGATGATGAGCGGCGTTTCCTCGCCGTCATCGGTGTAGGAATCGGGCAGCGCGAGAACGCATTCGCATTCTTGCATATCAACTTGGTCGCGCACCTCGTTTGCGGTCGAGTCGCTGACGTCGCGGTAGTGGTTGTATTCGACGGTGAAGAATATGTATTCGCGCACCGAGCTGTCGCTCATCGGCTTGCCCTTGTGCGAGATCGGGCGGATAGTTTTTCTGATCTCCATTATATTTTTCCTTTCAGTTTCTCCATAATCCGGTTGCCGCCTTTGCCGAAATAGTCGTGCAGGGTCATATATTCGGCGTAAAGACGGTCGTATTCGCGGTGATTTTCGGGATCGGGGGAATAAATATCGAAATCCTTGCAAGACATCGCTTCGACGGCGCTTTGATGGTCGGGATATTCGCCCGCGGCGCAAGCGGCGTTGATCGCGGCACCGAGCGCGGGTACTTGCGGGCATCGGCTTGCCATTATGGGCAGACCGATGACGTCGGCGTAGATCTGCATCAGGAGCTTGTTTTTGCCGACGATCCCGCCTGCGGCGCGTATCTCGCGGACGGGAACGCCGCTGTTTTCGTAGTTTTCAATTATAGCGCGAACTCCGAAGGCGGTCGCCTCGATGAGCGCGCGGTACATCTGCTCGGGGCGTGTCGAAAGTGTCAGACCGACGAAAAGACCTGTCAAGTTGGGGTTCGCAAGGCAGGATTTATTGCCATTGAACCAATCGAGAGCCATAACTCCGCCCGCGCCGATGGGGAGAGAAGCGGCTTTTTCGGTCAAAAGAGCCTGAATCGAGATTCCGCGCTCTTCCGCCTCGCGCTCGTAGCGCGAGGGAACGCAATTTTTGGCAAACCAACCAAGCGCGTCGCCCGAGCTCGTCTGACCCGAGCCGTATCCGCATTTACCGGGATAGAATACATCCATGATCGACACCGTCACGCCGGGCACTCGCCTCGGCTCGTCGCTCATTATCATAATTCCCGTCGAGGTGCCGATGGTCATTATCATCTGCCCCGCGCCCTTGATCCCGATGCCCATGATGGGCGAATATGAATCCGCTGTTCCCGCCGAGATCGCAATTCCATTGGGCAGACCAAGCTTTCCCGCCATTTCGGGACACAATTTTCCCGCGTGCGCTCCGGGATAGGCGAGAGTTTTTTTGCCGAAAGCTTCGGAAAGCTTCTTCGGCAGACCGCAAAGGTCGGGATGAACGGCGGCGAGGAAGTCGGCGTCGGGATAACTGCCGTTTTCGTAAAACGCCTTCGCTCTCAAAAGCGGAAGGCTGAAGATCGGCTCGCCCGCGAGGAGCGAGGTCAGATAATCGGCAAGCTCAATGAAGCACGAAGTCGCGCCGTAAACCTCGCGGTCGCGCTCAAAAGTTTCGATTGCCTTCATAAAGAGGCTTTCGGGCGAAATGCTTCCGCCGTACAGGTCAAGGTAGGGGCGGCCTTGCTCTTTGCAAATCAGCTCGACTCGCTTTGCCGCGTCTGATGCGCCGTGGTGCTTCCACATCTTCGCCCACGCTTGTGGGTGCGAGGCAAATTCATCCTTTTCGCAAAGAGGTAGAAAATCCGAATCCACCGCAAGCACCGTGCTGACGGTCGTATCCATCGCGATTCCGACGATATTTTCGGGATCATCGCACTTGCCGACAAGCTCGCGAACTACTTTTTCAAGCGCCTCGCGGAAGTCGCGGGGGTGTTGGAGGGCAAAATCGGACGGCAGAGGCGTGCCGTCGGGGAGCTTTTCGGTCATAACTCCGTGCGGGTACTCCATTGCCGCCTCGGCGCAGATGCGTCCGTCCGAGGTGCGGGCGAGAATACCGCGGCAGGAAAGTGAGCCGAAATCAAGTCCAATAGTGTATTTTTCCATTTTTATTCCCTTGCAAGCTTGTATATCAGATCGAAGGCGAATTCAAGATCCTCGATGGAGCAATGGTCCTGCACGAAGTGAGAGGTGCAGGTGATCCATCTCTTGCCCCGGAGAGTTTTGAAAACTCTGCGGATCTCGGCTTCGAGCTGATCACGGGGCAGAATACCGATCGCGGTCTGCACGCATACGCCGCCCATAATGGCAAAGGAGTCGGCGTATTTTTCAAGATAGAGGTCGTAGGACATTCCCGCGCTTTCTTGCCAAGGATGAAGCAGATCGATGCCGAGCTCGGCAAGGTCGTCGGTAACTTTCGAGATGCAACCGTCGGAATGCAGACTGCAAAGCGCGCCGCGCGAGTGGACGTGGTCGATCACCTTCCCGAGATGCGGGCGGATGATCTCGCGCCAGATCCCGGGGCTGAACATCATATCCTTCTGCGAGCCCCAGTCGTCCGAAATATGTATCATATCAATGCCAAGGTCGATCGCGCGGTCGGCAAAGGCGCAGGTCCATTCTGCTTGACGGCGGTAGATCTCGTTGAGCTCATCGGGGTATAGAACGAGCCACATAAGCTGATTTTCGATCCCGAAGACGCTGTTGAAATTTTCGAAGAATCCGGGCGTCTGCATATAGCAAAAACGGCCTCTTTCCTTGTGGTGGGCGAGGGATGCCTTGATTTTTTCGTATGATGCGCACGCGGGATCGGTGAAAAGACCGTCGCAAAGCAGAAGATCGGGCGTCAGCTCATCATTCTCCGCGGCAAGCTTTTCGACGAGCTTTTTGTTCCAGGGACGCGGCGCACCAAAAATGTGTGCGGCGTCGAATTCGTATTTATCCTCAAAAGCGGCAACAGAGCCGAATCGCTCGGTGATCCGGTCGGTCAGATTGGCGTAGACCCAACCGTAGATCGGCTGGCGGTCATATTCCTTGCCGAGTATCGCCGCGCGTACACGTTCCGTACTGTTCATAGAATTATCCCCCATTGCGGTAGATTTTTCTTTATTATAACATAATCAATGAAGTTTTGCAAGTAAATAAAAAAATAAAGCACCTCGTGATCAATGCCTCGGTGCTTTCCGTATTCAGCTCAAAATGGTTATTATATCTATTATACAGCATTTTTTATTGAAAGTCAATAATAATATGGTAAGAAATTTTGCCCGAACGTAAAATCTCCCAATCAAACAGAAATAGAAAAAAATAAGATGGATAAATATAATTATTGACTATTGACTTTTTTCGAAAAATATGAGATAATATAAAAGGGAAACCGTTTTCCTACTTACCTTTCAAAGAGGTGTCATGATGAGAATATTACTTGGCGGTCTCCATCAGGAGATCAATTCTTTCGCTCCCGGAAAAACTACGGCTGAGGAGTATAAGAGAAAACAGTTCCATCTTGGTCAGAGTATGATCGATCTTGCGGCGAATTTCAATCGCTGTAACGAGGGTACTGACGAGCTTGCGGGTGCTTACGGCGTTCTTCGCGAAGCGGGTGCCGAGGTCATTCCCGGCGGCTTTGTCAGCGCGCAGCCCGGCGCGATAATCGAACAGTCTTTTGTTGACGATTATATAGAACAGCTCAAAAGAGTCACGCGTGAGAATCTTCCTCTCGACGGCGTTGTTCTCGTTATGCACGGCGCGGCACAGAGCGAGGAGAGCGATGACCCCGAGGGTGATATTGTTATTGCGGTCCGTGAGATAGTCGGTGACGACGTGCCGATCACGGTTGCCCTCGACCTGCACGCAAATATCAGCGAGAATATGGCAAGAAATTCGAATACTATCTCCATTTATCAGAGATACCCCCACGTTGACGTGTGGGAGACAGGCGAGCGCGCGGCGCGACTCTGCCTTGGCATCGTAAAGGGCGAGATCACGCCCAAGATGGCTTACGTGCAGATCCCCATGATCGTGCCCGCAAGCTCCTATACCACAGAGACCGAGCCCTTCCGAAGCCTTATGGCAAAGGGTCACGAATATGTGAAGGCGGGCAAGATCCTTGATTTCTCGATCTCGCAGATGCAGCCCTGGCTTGACGTCAAGGACGGCTATTCCTCTGTCGTTACCATCGGCGAGGACGGCGAAGCTGCCGCAGAGATCGCAAAAGAGCTTGCCGAGGGTCTTTGGGATATGCGTCACGAGTTCAGGACCGACCTTACAAGCGTTGACGAGATCATAAAGATCGCGGAAAAGAACACGAGCGGCAAGCCTGTGATTATGAATGACTTCGCCGATTCCTCGAACGCGGGCTCTGCCGGCGACAGCCCCGAGGTCATCGAGCGCATTCTCGCCCTCGAAAGTGACGTCAAGGGCCTTATGTATATCAATGACGCTCCCTTCGTCAGAGCGTGCCGCGAGGCGGGCGTGGGCAACAAGGTAAGCGCCGAGCTTGGCGGATCGATCAGCAAAAAGCTTTATCGTCCCGTACACGTCGAGGCAGAGGTCAAGGCGATCTTTGACGGAGTGATCCACTTCCACGGACAGTACGTTGATTTCGGACCCTCGGCAGTTGTCAAGATCCGCAACACCATCGTTGTCGTCACCACCCAGCACCGCTACAACGGCGACCCCGCGCTTTACCGCGCATTCGGATACGATCCTTGCGACTTCCAGATGGTCGTTGTCAAGGCTTGCACATCCTTCCGTGCTTTCTATGGCCCTCTGACCGATCTCATCTATCCCGCATCCACAAAGGGTGCCGCAACGGCAGATCTGCTTTCGCTTCCCTTTGAAAAGATCCCCGAAAGCTTCTATCCCTTCTCGGACGGCGAGTTTGTTCCCGTAGCGATCGTAAAGTAAATTATTATAATAACATAAAGGAGACCACGATGAAAAAGACAGACATTGTCATCATTGGCGCAGGAGCCGTAGGTTCTGCGCTCGCACGTGAACTTTCCAAGTACAAGCTCGACGTCACAGTTGTTGAAAAGAACTCGGACGTTGGCGGTGACGCTTCCAAATCAAACAGCGCAATCATCCACACCGGTTACGACGCAAAGCCCGGCACACTCGAGAGCCGCCTTGTCGTTGCCGCAAACCCCATGTACGACGAGATCTGCAAGGATCTTGACGTCCCCTTCAAGCGCATCGGCGCGATCCTTCCCGCATTCAACGACGAGCAGCTTGAGCAGCTTCCCGCGATCAAGCACAAGGCTGTCGAAAACCGCGTTTATGACGTTGAGTACAAGACTCCCGCAGAGCTTCTCGAAATGGAGCCCGAGCTCAATCCTTGCGTAAAGGGAGGACTTTACATTCCCCGCGAGAGCATCATCGATCCCTTCCTCCTCTGCATCGCGCTTGCAGAAAACGCAGCCGACAACGGCGTGCATTTCGAGCTTGCGACCCGTGTTATCGGCATCGAGCAGAAGGACGGCGCAGTTACCACCGTCAAGACCGACAAGGGCGACATCGAATGCAAATACATCATCAACGCCGCAGGACTTTACTGCGACGAGATCGCATCCTACGTCGGCAAGAACGACTACGTTGTAACTCCCCGTAAGGGTCAGTTCTACATACTCGACAAGAAGACCTCCTGCAAGGTCAACTACATCGTTCTCCCCATCCCCACCAAGATCACAAAGGGCAAGCTGATGTGCCCCACCATCCACGGCAATATGCTCGTCGGCCCCACCGCAGAGGATATGCTTGATAAGTGCGACAAGTCCACCAATAAGGAAGGTCTTGACAGCATTGCAGCAGACGTCCGCAAGATGATCCCGAACGTAAATCTCCGCGATTCGATCACACAGTATTGCGGTCTCCGTCCTCACCGTAACCCCGAGGGCGTTAATATTGATATGTATGATGACCTTAAGGGCTACGTTAACATCTCGGGCGTTCGCTCCACGGGTCTTACAAACTCGGTTGCAGTTGCAAAATACGTCACCGATATGCTCATCGAGTCGGGTCTCAAGGCTGAGCCCAAGACCGATTTCATCAAGACCCGCAAGGGCACTCCCCACTTTGCATCCCTCAGCGCAGAGGAAAAGGCAGAGCTCATCGCCAAGGATCCCCGCTACGGCAACGTCATCTGCCGTTGCGAGACCATCACCGAGGGTCAGATCTGCGACGCCATCCACCGCACTCTCGGCGCAACCACTCTTGACGGCGTAAAGCGCCGCGTTCGCGCGGGTATGGGACGCTGCCAGGGCGGCTTCTGCGGTCCCAGAGTAATCGAGATCATCGCGCGCGAGCTCGGCATTTCTCCCGATGAAGTTTGCAAGAACGACAAGGGCTCCGAAATGCTCAGCGGTTTTGTAAGATAAGAAGGGGGATATGAAAATGGCAAAGATTTATGACGTTATAGTTGTAGGCGGCGGACCTGCAGGCCTTGCTGCAGCGGTCGGCGCAAAGGAAGCCGGCGCAGAAAACGTGCTCATCGTTGAGCGCGACGTAAGCCTCGGCGGTATCCTTCAGCAGTGCATCCACCCCGGCTTCGGTCTTAAATATTTCAATGAGGAGCTTTCGGGACCCGAGTATGCTTACCGCTTCATCGAAAAGGTAAAGGCTGCGGGCATCGAAGTTAAGCTTAACACAATGGTTCTCGAGGTCGGCGAGGATTCCATCACCGGCGTCAACCCCGTCGACGGTCTCTTCACCGCACAGGGCAAGGCGATCGTCCTTGCAATGGGATGCCGCGAGCGTACCCGCGGAGCAATCATGACTCCCGGCACACGTCCCGCAGGCGTTTATACCGCAGGCGCGGCACAGAGACTTGTAAACCGTCAGAATATGATGGTCGGCAAGAAGGTCGTCATCCTCGGCTCGGGCGACATCGGTATGATCATGGCACGCCGTATGACACTCGAGGGCGCAGAAGTCCTCGCAGTTGCGGAAATTATGGATTACACCGCAGGTCTGACACGTAACCGCGTTCAGTGCCTTGACGACTTCGGAATTCCGCTCCTTCTTTCTCACACCATTGTTGAGATCAAGGGTAACAAGCGCGTTGAGGGCGTTGTGATCGCAGAGGTCGATCCCGCAACCAAGCAGCCCATCGCAGGCACCGAGAAGCTTTATGAGTGCGACACTCTCCTTCTTTCCTGCGGACTTATCCCCGAAAACGAGCTCACCCGTGAGGCGGGAATCAAGATCAATCCCATCACCAACGGCCCCGAGGTCAATCAGTTCATGCAGACAAGCTGCGAAAAGGTATTCGCTTGCGGCAACGTCGTTCACGTAAACGACCTCGTTGATAACGTAACCGACGAGTCGATCCGCGCGGGCAAGTACGCGGCGCAGTACGCGCTCGGCACTCTCCCGAAGGCGGCAGAGATCCCCTCGGTCACCGGAAACAACGTCCGCTATATCTGCCCCCAGAGGATCTGCCCCGATGCGCCCGCAAAACTCTTCTTCCGCGCCGCCGCTCCCAAGCTCGGCGTAACCATGAAGGTCTATGCAGACGATAAGGAGATCTACTCGAAGAAGCTCATCAAGATCAACCCCGGTGAGATGGAGAACGTTGAGGTAACACCCGAGCAGATGCAGGGCGTCAGCGCCATCAAGATCGAAGTAATTTAAGGAAGGAGAACGAATTATGATAACCAAGGATATTATTTGTATCACCTGCCCCCAGGGCTGTATCATCAAGGTTTCGGGCGACCCCGCAAAGGGAGAGATCGCAAGCTGCGAAGGCTTCAAGTGCCCCCGCGGTAAGAAATACGCCGAGAACGAATTCGTTCACCCCGTCCGCATTCTCACCTCGTCCGTAAAGGTTGACGGCGCGGCAGTCCCGCTCGTAGCAGTCAGAACCTCCGCCCCCATCCCCAAGGAAATGCTCCTTTCCGCGATGGAGGAGGTCAAGAAGATCACCGTAACCGGTAAGCTCACCCCCGGCGACGTGATCGTCGAGAACTTTATGAATCTCGGCGTAAACCTCGTAGCTTCGGGTTCTATTGAATAAATTTGAAATAATAAAGCGGACAGCCAAACGCAAGTTGTCATAGGGATATCTTGCGTAAGGCGGTGTCTTGGAGTTGGACGGACAGTTTAGGCTGTCCGTCCTTTCCTTTTGCTTTAATTTGTAGGATTGGTAACAATGCATCCAACGTATCGAAAGTAGATGTCGA
>JAZQJB010000047.1:0-17023 GCA_045541375.1 Eubacteriales bacterium
CAGACGCCTTATCGAAGCGCTTGACTACATTGACGATGAATATATCGCAAGCGCCGCACTCTACAAAATGCGGGCATACGCAGAGAGCACCCGCCCCCTCGCACAGACTCCGGGGCAGTCGATCAAAAAGCATTGGAAGCACTATCTTGGCTTTGTAGCCTGCATTCTTGTGCTTGCACTTGCAACGCCATTGTTCACTCATTTGCCCGAAATAATCAACTCCTTCGCCGCAGGTTGGGGGGAGGGGAGTGAATATTCTGAAACTGAAATAGAACTTTGTTTGGCAAACGTAGATTACAGCATATTTACACCCGAGCTTATTGACGAGATCAATGCAGTATGGAAGGAGTATCGCGGTGATGATGACGTAATGTTTGAGAATCTTGAAGCCCTCAAATATCAAAGTCACTCACGGTATCTCGGCACTTACAACGGATATATGATTTTTACTTACGATCTGACCAAAAACATTCACGGAACCGAAAGTTTTTGTTATGTGGCTGATCTCGGTCTATATACAGTTGAATCATTTGCTTATAAAGATGGAAGCTTTATTACCTTGAGCGAGCTTTACGAAAGCGGCAATATATCCTATCTTGATCTGTGCAAAATTTTTGACAAATCATATGAGATGCTTGATTATTACCAAATAACTCGAGACACCGAAGAAAGAATCAAGTTGACAGTACCGCAAATGCCGGAACTGAAATTGAACCAAAGAATCGAGAAAAAGATTCTTAAAGCTTTGAAGGAGTATATGCCGAAGTTTCATAACACCGAGTTCAAAACATACGAAGCTTATATTACCGATTATTACGGCGCTTACAACGGTGCTTACGTTTTCAAATACAAATCTCCTGAAGTCACGTACAATTTCAGTTTTGGTGATTATTATTATGAGACCGTTGAAGATATCAATTTCCTTTACCGATACAGCCCGGTAAACCGTCCTTATTCTTTTGATAATGTCTGTTCCTGCACGCGGATATACGTTTATTATGACGGTGAAATATTCTCACTTTCATATGCATATACAAAAGGTATTCTGTCCTATGACGACATCAAAACAATCAAAAATTATCATACAATGTATTTTCCTTATATGATCGATGAATTTCTCGAAGATGAAGAATACAAAAAACATATGACAATAACGAAATTGAAATGAACTACCCCTGCCCCTCGGCGCGTACGCCGAGGGGCAAATTGCTATATTCAGGTTTGAAAACTTTATTCATTATTCATCAATAATCAAAATTGGTCAAATGAATAATGAATGATGAATAATGAATAATGAATAATTATGGGACAGAGACGCCGAACATGCGGTGTTTCTGTCCCATAATTTTAATTAAAGTAATCCTTAATATTAACGATCTCTGTGCCCGCGTAGTAGGCGCGGGCGATCTGGTCGTAGGTCGCGCCGGCTTTGGCGAGGTGGAGTATGCCGTATTGGCTCGCTCCGACTCCGTGGCCGTAGCCCATTCCTGCGATGACGTAGTTGTTCTTGTTTGACGCCTTGATCGTTTCGGTGACGTCGCGGACGTCAGAAACTACAAGGAAGTCGCCGAAGTTCGACACGATCGTGTAATATCCCTGTGCATCGGGCATGGTCGAAACGGGGATCTCACCGACGTCGATCGGCGTGATCGTTGCAACACCCGTTCCGGTCTTGACAAAGAGAGCCTTAGAGGCGTCGCTGAGCGCGCGCCCGAGATCGGTCATAAAGGAGAGAAGCGAGATGTCGGTCTCCTTCTTTCCTTCGCCTGTGTAAACGGTTATCTTTCCGCTCACCGAGCCCGCAAGATTGATGATACGGTTTTCAAGAACGTCGGTGTAGGTGTATGTAAGCTCGCCCTTGGCTATCGTGAAGTTCGATGATTTAACGGTCGAGCCGAAGAGGGACTTGACCTTCGCCGCGCGGGTCGCCGTGGCGCTGTTGCCTTTTTCGTCGATTCCCGTGAAGCTGTAAAGATAGGGCGAGTCGTCGCTCGTCTGATAGCTGAAATCAACTATCCTGTTGCCCTTAATAGTCGAGTAGCCCGCGTTCTTGAATGCGGTGGCAAGCTCCTTTTCGGTGATCTCCGCAGTCCAGAGTCCGTTTCTGACGTCGCTGTAATCCTCCCAGGGGGTGGGCTGATTTACAAGGTAGGGAAGCGAGCCGCCCCAAACGTACTGCGAACCGACCGTGTATCCTCCCTGCGAGGATGAATACGCCGATTCGACTATCGTATCGCCGCAAACAAGTATCTCGTTACGCGTCGATCTGACGGCTTCTATGACGGTGTCGTTGACCTGCTTTCTGCCCTGATATACCTGACAGCAGGAGGAGGAGCAGACGTCGAAGCCGTAGGCGCTGTAATGGCGGTTGATGTTTGCAATGGCGAAGGAGCGGACCATCAGGGCAAATGCGCGGAGGCATTCGATGGGCCAGGTGTTCGAGATCTCGTTGGGGATAACGCCCTCAACGTATTCCTGCATTCTGACGAGGTTTATCATCGAAAGACCTTCCTCTGCGGCATCCGAGAGGTATCTTTTGAAGCAGAAAACGCCGTCGTAAAGGCAGGAGTTTCTTGAATAATAGAGGTATGAATATTCCGCGCCCGCTATCTGCCGCGCGCAAACGCCGCCGCAAAAGCCTTCCTCGCCCGAATATTCAAAGAGGATGGTGTCGAAATCCGAATTGAGGAAGCAAACGCCCTCGGAGGAGGGGGATGCGACCGAAATGGTGAAGTCGTCAAGCACGGCGCCGACCGCCGCAGCGGCTGCGGAAGCCGAGGAATAGTTGGGATAGGATCCTATGCGGATCGTCTTTTGCCCGTTGATGTAGGCGGGAAAAACGTGATCGAACTGCGACGCAAAGATGACCTGCAGATCACCGAGGTTATCCCACACGTTTCTTGATGAGTTCGTGATCTCAACGTGGTAGCCGCCTATATCCGTCGTGCTTTCGCTTGTTGCGATCTCGCAGGACTGATAGCCGATGGTCAGATTGGTGTCGACAACCGCGGCAATGTCCGATTCTTCGATTGTATAAAGAGGGATGAAATTATGCTCCGTGCGCGTGATCTCCGCCTCGCCGAAAACAAAGCCGTAGGGAGAGGTCATCGAATGCAGAGGGTAAGCACTCGAGCCGTATCGAACGCCGACCGCAACGCGGAATTCTTCCTCGGTTTTTATCGTATCAAAGGCGTATGAGCTCATTGGCAGAGCCTTGACTTCGGTGAAAAACGACGTTGGTGAGAAGAGGAAGAGAGCTGCAAGAAGAGCCGAGAGCGCACGAATGAGCTTAAAGGCTTTACGGTTCGACAATCTTGTAGTCACCTCCCAACAGGAAGTATGCGCCGTCAAGCGACGTTACCGTCACGCCTCTGCCGTCCTCGCCGCCGCGCGGGATCATAATGCTGTGGTAAGGGGGAATTGCCTCGCCATTGCAGATATCGGTGCCGTTTGTAGTGTCGTTGAGCCCCTGAATGGTGCCGACCTGAGTATAAGGCGATACCGCAACCGCAGAGCCCGTGCGGAGAATGAGGATCACCACGTCGTCTACATCCTTGGCGTAGATGGTTGCGCCGTAGGGCACGAAAACGGTGTCATAGACCTTGCCAAGCTCGGCAAAGATATTGTCAAGCTCTGTTTCGAGCTCCTTGACTTGATTCTTGAGCACGGTGATGTCACCGTTTTTAGAGGTAAGGTTGTTGACCTTATAGGTGACGGTTTCAAGCTTTGTGGAAATATCGGAGATCTGCTTGAAGTTCTTGCTGAGGGTCGAAAGATCGTTCTTTGCCTGCTTTACGTCGCTTTTGAGATTGGTGATCGAGGTTGAAAGCTCGGAAAGAGATTTTTCAAGCGTGCTGATCTCGGTCGTCAGCTCGTCGATAAGCGAACGAAGCTCGTTTTTTGTGTTGGCAAGCTCTGTCTGCAGCGCTGCATTGTCGCTTTCGAGGTCGTTCACCTTGTTTTCGAGTGCCTCGATGCGGTCAAGGAGATCCTGAAGCATACCGCTGTTCACGGTGCCTCCTCCCGAGAAGCCGCCCCCGGATGGGCCGCTGATTTCGAGAATTGTAAGGCGCGTTTCGATATTCTTGATAGACGTTCTTATGTCGGCCAGCATATCGTTTACAAACGCCACCATTCCCGAAAATGAAACGACGGGGTCTGTTGAGCTGTCATAATTCACCGCGGCATAAACCGCAAAGGATGATGCCGATGCCAGAATCAACGCAAGTATGAGGATCGCTCCTCTTTTGATCTTGTTTTTGAATTTCATATTAAACCTCAAAAGGGGTGTCAGATATCGAGTTTGAGCTGCATCTTATCGATGTCCTTTTCGACAAGAAGAACGGGCGTTGCGGGAATCTTTGTCTTTTTGTAGCCCTTGGTGGATTCAAACTTATCGCCGAAATCCTTGAGTACCGTGGCAACGCTCGCGCCCTTCTTGAGAAGCAGAAGCTGCGATCCCGCGGCAGTTCTGGTGGTCTTTATCGGGATGAGATTGGTCGAAAGAACGATCGCGCGGTCGGCAGTCGAGATGATAAGAAGCTCGAAGGGAGTTTTGTATTCCTCGAAGATACCGACGACGGGCGATACGGAAGAATATGCTCCCGTCATCTTGCGGCGCGTGCCCTTGACGGCATAAGCCGAGAGGGGAACCTTGACGCCCTTGCCGTTTTCAAAGACGAATACCATATTTCTCTTGTCGTCCCAATCCTTGTCGTGGCGGATGTAGATCGGCTTTTCGTCGTCGTCAAACTTAAGCTTGGCAGGCAGGAACTCGCCCATTTCGCTTGCTTTGCAGGGAGCAATGTCTGCTGCTTTGAAGCGGTAAAGCTGTGCTTTGTTGGTGAATACGGCGAGCTCGGTGATGTTTTCGCCGTCGAATTCGGCGATCAGGCGGTCGCCCTCCTTGAATCTCTGCTCGTCGTTTCCGCGCAGGGATTTATCCGTGATCTTCTTGAAGTAGCCGTCCGCGGTGAGGAAGAAGTGCGCGGGGTAGTTTTCTACGTGCTCCTCGGGGCGGTAGATCTCGATATTCTCGGCGCTTGTGATGGTCGAGCGGCGGGGCTGCGCGTACTTTTTCTTGATCTCGCCGAGCTGCTTCGCAATGAGGCGCTTCAGCTTGATCTCGTCGGCAAGAGTAGCCTCGAGCTCTTCGATCTCCTTGCGTAGCGAGTCGATCTCGTTTATGCGGTTGATGAGATATTCGCGGTTGAGGTAGCGGAGCTTGATCTCGGCGATGAATTCCGCCTGGCGCTCGTCGATGGAGAAGCCCGTGCAGAGGTTCTTGATGACCTCGGATTCCTTTTGTGTGTTGCGGATGATCTTGATCGCCTTGTCGATGTCGAGAAGGATCTTGCCAAGACCGAGAAGAAGATGGAGCTTGTCCTTCTTCTTTTCGAGCTCAAAGGTCAGCTCGCGCGAAAGGCATGCTTTGCGGAAGGTGATCCACTCGCGAAGAAGAGGGAGCACGCCGAGCGTCATCGGGGTGGAATTGATGATGACGTTGAAGTTGCAGGAAAAATTATCCTCGAGCGCGGTGGTTTTGAAGAGCTTGAGCATCAGCGCGTCGGGGTCGGCGCCGCGGCGCAGGTCGAGCGTGAGCTTGAAGCCCGAAATGTCGATCTCGTCGCGGAAGTCGGTGACGTCGCGGAGCTGTCCCGCCTTCATCATATCCGCGATCTTCTTCATAATGATCTCGATCGAGGTCGAATAGGGGATCTCGAGAATGTCGATGCAGTTGGCTTCCTTGTCGTAACGGTATTTCGCGCGGATCTTGACGGGACCTTCACCGGTCTCGTAGACCTTCTTCATCGTTTCGCGGTCATAGATTATCTCGCCGCCGCCGGGGAAGTCGGGCGCGGGCATAATGTCAAGCAGCTCGTCCACGGTCAGCTTCGGCGAGCGCAGAAGCGCGATCGTCGCGTCGCAGACCTCTTCAAGGTTGAAGGAGCAGATCCTCGATGCCATACCTACCGCAATACCCATATTGGGTGTGACGAGGATGTTCGGGAAGGTGGTGGGGAGAAGCGCGGGCTCCTTTGTTGTGCTGTCGTAGTTGTCGATCATATCGACGGCGTTCTTGTCGATGCCGACAAAAAGCTCGGTCGCGAACTTTTCAAGACGAACCTCGGTATAACGCGAAGCCGAGGGAGCCATGTTCGAGCTGTACTGCTTACCGAAAGCACCCTTGGAGTCGATGAAGGGGTGGAGAAGGGCGGCGTTTCCGCGTGTCAGACGGACAAGGGTGTCGTAGATAGCGGCGTCGCCGTGGGGGTTGAGGCGCATCGTCTGTCCGACGACGTTCGCACTTTTTATTCTTCCGCCCGAAAGCAGACCCATTTTATACATCGTGTAGAGCAGTTTTCTGTGCGAGGGCTTGAAGCCGTCGATCTCGGGGATCGCGCGCGAAACTATGACGCTCATAACGTAGGGCATATAGTTCTTTTCTATTGTTTCTGTTATAGGCTGATCCGTTGCGGGCGCGGGGGGAAGAACCTCCACGACTTCCGCTTTTTTCTTTCTTGCCATGTGTTACCTCAAATTTATGTTAATGGAATTAATATCAAAGTTCATCGGGATAAACGACGGTGTGCGCCGCCGCGCGGATAAGGCGGTTATATAGCGCAAGACCGAAGCCGTCGGTTGAAGGAAGATTTGCATAAACGCACTTTCCTTCGAGAGAGTTGCATTCGCGCAGGGCGGCGAAAAGGCGGTGACCTTGCTCTTCAAGGTCATCCTTCTTGCCGATGGTGATGACCCGATCGGCGGGTAGATGCTCTGCCTGCTCGTCATAGCAAATAATGACCGCGCCTTCTTTTTGCTTTTCCGCAAAGAAGGAGATGCGCGCCGCGTCGCTTCCGCCAACCAGAGTCAGCGGCTTATCGGGGGCGTAGTGGCGGTATTTCGAGCCGGGGCAGATGGGGCGTTCGTTTTCCTTTAATTGATTCATCACGTTGTCCGAAACCGTAACGTCGGAGCAAACGCAGCAGAGCGCGTCGTAAGTAACCGCACCGGGGCGCAGAAGGATGAGGGAATCCTCGCCCGTGATCTTGACGATGGTGGATTCGACACCGAAAGTGCATTCTCCGCCGTCGATGATGCAATCGACTCTGCCGTCAAGGTCCTCGATAACGTGCTCGGCGCAGGTGGGGGAGGGCTTGCCCGAAATATTTGCCGAGGGAGCGGCAACGGGAAGACCCGTAAGCTCAAGGAGCTTGAGCGCAACGGGATGGGCGGGACAGCGCACAGCGACGCTGTCAAGTCCGCCCGTGACCGTGGTTGGGATCGTGTCCTTTTTCGGAAGGATAACAGTCAAGGGACCCGGCATAAAATGACGCGCAAGGCGGTACCAAAGCTTGCTTGTTACCGCATAGGGCTCAACGTCGTCGGGGTCTGAAATATGAATGATGAGAGGGTTATCCGAGGGGCGCCCTTTTGCGGCGTATATTTTTTCCGCGCTTTCGCTGTGGGTCGCATCTCCGCCGAGACCGTAGACGGTTTCGGTGGGGAAAACGACGGTGCCGCCCTTTTTCAGTATTTCAGCGGCGGGAGCAAGCGCTTCTTTACTCGGATTGTCGGGGTTTACCTTGATCAGTATCGTTTTCATAAATATCTTCCGTAAATCTTAAATGTTATTGATTCTCGCCGCGGAGTCTTTCCGCGGTGTCGGCGGCGATCAGAGCGTCGATCATTTCGCCGATGTTGCCGTTGACGTATGTGTCAAGGCTGTGGAGCGTCAAGCCGATGCGGTGATCGGTGACGCGGTTCTGGGGGTAGTTGTAGGTTCGTATTTTTTCGCTTCTGTCGCCGCTTCCGACCATTGAGCGGCGTGCGCCTGCGATGGCGTTTTCCTGCTCGGTTCGCTTCATATCGTAAAGCTTGGCGCGAAGCATTGCGAGAGCCTTGTCCTTGTTCTGGAACTGCGAGCGCTCCTGCTGGCACTCAATGACGATGCCCGTGGGCTTGTGAGTCAGACGAACTGCGGATTCGGTCTTGTTGATGTGCTGACCGCCCGCTCCGCTTGATTTGCAGGATTCAAAAATGAGGTCTGCGGGGAGGATCTCGACTTCAACGGCGTCCGCTTCGGGAAGGACCGCAACGGTTGCCGCAGAGGTGTGGATGCGTCCCTGCGATTCGGTTTCGGGCACGCGCTGAACGCGGTGAACGCCCGATTCGAATTTGAAGCGCGAGTATGCGCCGTCGCCCTCGATCGAGAAGGTGATCTCCTTGAATCCGCCGCGGTCGGTCTCGTTGGCGTTTGCCACCGAGATCTTGAAGCCGCAGGTGTCGCAGTACATCGAGTACATTCTGAAAAGCACGGCGGCAAAAAGCGCAGCCTCGTCGCCTCCCGTGCCCGCGCGGATCTCGACGATGACGTTCTTATCATCATTCGGGTCGCGGGGGAGAAGAAGGATCTTCAGCTTCTGAATGGAGTCCTCAATGGTAGCCTTTGCCTCAACAAATTCCTCTTGCGCGAGCTCGTGAAGCTCGGAGGCGGAGCTGTCGTCAAGGATAGCTCTTGCCTCACCCTCGGAGTCCACCGCCGCAAGATAGCGGCGGTATTCCTCGATGATGGGGGTGAGATTTTTATACTCTTTGAGTAATTTTGTATAGGTTTCGATATCCGAGATCACCGCGGGATCCTCGAGGGATGAGGAAATATCGGAATACTTTTCGTTCAGTTTGGCGAGTCGCTCGAGCATATCTTAATAGCGGTTGAATGCCGAGAAGCCGCGGTGTGCCTCATAGAGGTCGACCTTCGAGATGACCTCGTAGGGCGCGTGCATAGCGATTACGGGAACGCCAAGGTCAACGACCTCGATGTTGTGCTTGGAGATGAACTTTGCAACGGTTCCGCCACCGCCGAAATCGACCTTACCGAGCTCGCCTGCCTGCCATACAACGTCGTCCTTCGCCATCATAGCGCGGAGTCTGCCGATGAATTCAGCCGATGCGTCGTTTGTTCCGCCCTTGCCGCGAGAGCCTGTGTACTTGGTGAGAACTACGCCGCAGGAAAGGAGGGAGGAGTTGCGCTTCTCGAATGCTTCGCCGAAGTTGGGGTCGAAAGCTGCGGAAACGTCTGCGGAGAGGCATATGGATGCTGCGCGAACTGCTGCGGGAGAAGCCTTCTGCGATTCTGCGATAGCGTCGATGAGGTCGAGGATGAGATCGCACTGCATACCGGAGTTACCGTCGCTTCCGGTCTCTTCCTTGTCGGCAAGGATGCACATCATAGTGTGGGGAGTTCCTGCCTTGAGAGCCTCGAACATAGCGGTCATTGCGGGGTAAGCGCAAACGCGGTCGTCGTGGCCGTAAGCGCAGATCATGGAGCGGTCGAGTCCGACGTCACGTGCGTTTCCAACGGGAACTGCGGAAAGCTCTGCGGAGAGAAAGTCTTCCTCGCAGATGCCGTATTTCTCGTTGAGAATGCGGAGGACGTTGAGCTTGATGCCGTCAGCTTCGTTGACAAGAGGACGGCTGCCGACGAGGAGATTGAGCTTTTCGCCGGGAATAGCCTCGCCGAGGGGCTTGCGGTCATCGTTGTGACCAAGGTGGGGGAGAAGATCGTTGATATAAAGAACGGGATCTGCAGGGTCTTCGCCGATGGATACCCAAACGCTCTCGCCGTCAGCCTTGATGACAACGCCGTGGAGTGCGAGGGGAGTTGCTACCCACTGGTACTTTCTGATACCGCCGTAGTAGTGTGTCTTGAGGAATGCCATTCCGCTGTCCTCGTAGAGGGGAACCTGCTTGAGGTCGATGCGGGGGGAGTCGATATGAGCCGCGGAGATGCGGATGCCCTCGGTGATAGCTTCTTCGCCGATGGAGAAGAGGAAGAGATTCTTTCCGCGGTTGTTGTAGTAGTACTTGCCGCCAACCTTGATCTCGTCGCCGAAGGAGTAGGGAACGAAGCCCTCTGCCTCTGCAAGCTTGATGGAAGCCCATACAGCCTCGCGCTCGGTCTTGGCGTCGTCAAGGTACTTTGCGTAGCCCTTGGCGTATTCGTAAGCCGCCTCAATGGCAGCCTCGTCGCGGCGTTCGTAAACGCTCTTTTTCTTGTAAAGAAGCTCGCGAGCGGCTTCTGCGGGAGTTTTGTTTTCGCTCATGGTGTTTATTTTCCTTTCTTAATTTGCTGATTCATATAATTCGCGGTAGATCTCTACCGTTTTTTCAAATTTTTTGACGAATTTTTCGGTGTCCTCGTCGGGGATTTCGCCGAGAGATCCATCTTCTGCGATGTTGGCATCGTCAAGCAGCCATTCGTCAACTGTGTCCTCACCTGCATAGATCGCGGCGTAGACAGCGCGCCAGTTTTGGTATTTGGTGAAGAGCTTTGAAAGCTTATAAGCTCCAATCTCTATGTTTGTTTTCGGGTCGAAGAGAAGCCCCGAATCTATCCTGCGCCCGAGCTCGGAGGAAAGCAGATCGTATTCCTCGCGCGTGAGCTGCATAAGCCCGATCCGATCGCCGTCAACGTGCCCCGAGTCATAATCACTTTGCATTTTGACGGTGCCGTAGATCACGGAAACGGGCACGGCGTATTCATAATAGCAGGCGATGACGGTGTCGTTGTACTGCCTCGGGTATTCCTTCAGGCGGTACTGCGTGAAGAGGATGTCGTAAAGAAATCCGCAGCCCACCGAAAGGATCAGGATGAGGGTTATCGCCAGAGTGTTCAGAAATTTTTTGCTCATTTTGCTTTGATTAAAATATCATTTGCGGCAGCGCGGAGCTTGTCCGCGTCGCCGTCGTTGATAACGGTATATGTTGCTCTCGATGAATAAAATTCATCTGCGGGAGCGGCGTTCATTCGAGCCTTCAATGCCTCTGCCGTGCGGTTATCGCGCAAAGTCAGCCTTGAAAGCCTAAGTTCGGGCGAGGCGAGAAGTGCGACGGTGAAGTTGCATTCTTTCTCAAAATTTGCCTCGAAGAGAAGGGGCGCGTCGATGACGGCGCAAGCTTTATCGGTCTCTGCTATTGCTTTGCGTACCTCCGCAAGAACAAATGCGTGTGTGATCTCATTGAGCTTTGCGCGAAGCTCGTCCGCACCGGGCGCAAATACGATGCCGCCGAGCGCGATGCGGTCAAGGCTTCCATCGGGTTTGATTACCGAGGCGCCAAATTCCGCTTCAAGCGCGCGTGTGCATTCGGAGGGAGAATCGACGAGATCGTGGTAGATTTTGTCGCAATCAAGATGCAGACAACCGAGCTCTTCAAGATAAGAACAGAAAAGCGATTTGCCCGCCCCGCTGGGACCTGTTACGCCGATAACAGTCATATTTTACCTCTCCTTCCTGAATTAAACAATATTTCTGCATTATATTATTATACATAGTACATTATAGCACATTTGAGATAAAAAAGCAAGTATTATTTTTGCGTCGCAATGAGAAGGAATATTTTAATTTGAGTTCAATATTGCTGATAAATACGCTTGCTGTTTATGTAGTACAGACTCCGATCTCCTCATTCACCGCTCCTCGCGGTCCCCTTTCCCCGCTGGGGAACGCTGATGGTTTGGCGATAACCGATAACTATTCAGCGAAGATGACATATCAATATAATTTTGCATATCAAATTGGAATATTTCATTGAAATAGTTCGCAAAAACTCCATTACGAGCACAAAATAATTTTAATAATAATCTTCCAATCTGCCCAAACAGAATTAAAGCAATATCCGATGTTCGCTGAAGATCGAAGGAACTTGAGCGCCCCCTTAAGCGTTCCCCAGCGGGGAAAGGGGACCGCGAGGAGCGGTGAATGAGGAGATCGGAGTCTGTACTGCACGAACGACAAGCGAATGGATTTGCAATTCTTATAGTTGACTTTTAGTTGCAAATATGATAGAATAAATATCACACAAATCACGATGATGAGGTGGGAATATGAAAGTAATATCCTGTGGCACGGTTTTATACACCGTGAAAGACAATGAAATTCTGTATCTTCTACTAAAAGCACGCGATGACGGATATTGCGGTTTTCCGAAGGGACACATGGAAACGGGCGAGACAGAGCACGAGACTGCACTTCGTGAAACATGGGAAGAGACTTCTATCAAAGCCGAAATCGTCGGTGATTTTCGCGCAGAAGTAAGTTACACTATGAAGAATGGCAAAGAAAGAGTATTTATTTACTTTCTTGCAAGATATTGCGATCAGACACCTGCGCACAATCCGGGATTTGAAGTCCGTGATTTTTTACTTCTTCCTCTTGCGGAAGCACAAAAGGAATTGACATTCGACAATACCAAGAAGATTTTGCAGGATGCAGAAGAATATATCAAAACAAGAAATTTGTTGTGATGCTTGTGTTTTTTATGGGCCCCAATGGATGTAAATCCGTTGGGGCTTATATTTTGTGTTATGCTGTGCTTTTTACTTTTTGCTATCCATTTTGAATTTTTCTGTTGCAAAATTCCTTTATTTGTTGTATAATATATCTTGAGAAAGTATGGAGGTACGTAAAATGTCCTTGAAGTATAAATGGCTGCTTTTTGACGCGGATGACACTTTGCTTGATTTCAAGCTTGGTGAAAAGAGAGCGATCACCGCGACCTTTGAGTCGGTGGGATTGCCGACGGATGACGAGGTTATCGAAACCTACAGCCGCATAAACGACAATCTGTGGAAGATGCTTGAGCGCGGCGAGGTGACGAAGGATCGCCTCAAGGTGCTTCGTTTCGAGCAGCTTTGCGAGCATTACGGCTTTGATCTTGACGGCGCAATGCTTGCCGATGCATACGTAGAGAATCTCAAAAAGCAGACCGTGCTGCTTGACGGCGCGGAGGAAGTTTGCCGCGCGCTTTACGGGAAATATAAGATGTATATCATCACCAACGGCATCGAGGCGGTGCAGAAGGCGCGATTCGGCGGCTGTGCGATCAAGGATTATTTTGAAAAGTGCTACATTTCTGACGCCATTGGCGTTGCGAAGCCGAAAAAGGGATTTTTTGACGCAGTGGCGGCGGATATTCCCGATTTTGATAAGTCGCAGGCGCTCATCATCGGCGATTCGCTGACCTCGGATATCAAGGGCGGCGTTGAATACGGAATCGACACCTGCTGGCTCAACCCGAAGGGCAAGGAAGTGCCCGAGAGAATGAACATCACTTACGTTATAAAGGACATCCGCGATGTTCTTGAAATTTTGGAGTAATTATGGACAGAGATCTTGTTTTGTTGTCGCTTATGCGAAAATATGAAAAAGAGGGTATAGAATGCCAAAACGCGCTTCCGCTTTCCTCGAGATCAAGCTTCAAAATCGGCGGAAAAGCCGATCTTGCGGTCTTTCCGAAGAATGACTCGGAGCTTGAATACGTCGTTGCGTATCTTATGGATCGCGAGATCCCTTACATAGTCGTCGGCAATGGATCGAACATTCTTTTTGAGGACGAAGGCTACCGCGGATGCGTTATTTTCACCGAGAAAATGAACGAGGTCACGGTTGACGGCAACCGTGTCACAGCGGGCGCGGGCGTGTCTTTCACCGCGCTTGCGGTAACCGCGAAAAACGCGTCGCTGACGGGTCTTGAATTCGCTTACGGCATCCCCGGAAGCACGGGCGGAGCGGTCGTTATGAACGCGGGCGCATACGGCGGAGAGGTGTCACAGGTGCTTGAATCCTGCACTCTTTACGATGCCGAAAAATGCGAGCTCCGCACTCTCCGCAAGGACGAAATGGATCTTTCATACAGACACAGTATTTTTTCTGAAAATAAGAAATTCATCTGCATTTCCGCGACTTTTACCCTCAAAGAGGGTAACAAGGACGAGATCGACGCCGTTATGCGCGATCTGATGCAGAGAAGAAGATCAAAACAGCCGCTTGAATACCCCAGCGCGGGAAGCGTTTTCAAGCGTCCCGCACCCGACCTTTTCGTCGGCAAGATGATCGAGGATTCGGGGCTCAAGGGCTACACAGTCGGCGGTGCACAGGTTTCGGAAAAACACGCGGGATTCATCATCAATATCGGCAATGCGACCGCGAGCGACGTTCTCGGTCTTGTTGAGCATATCAAGGGAGTCATTCACCAAAATTACGGCGTGGAGCTCGAATGTGAGATCAGAAGAGTGGGCTGCGGAGAATGAAGAATTTTACCGAACGGGTAAGGGAAGAAATTTCGGGCAATCTGCCGTCGGCGCAGTGTTGCCGACGCTCTATGCTATGCGGTATCCTTATCAACGCCGATTGCTCGCCCGATGGCGGTATTTACGCAAAGCTTTCGGGCAAAATATCAACAGAGCTGATGCTCAAACTTCTGCGCGATACATTCGGCAGAGAGGCAGAGGCCGAATATTCAAACAGCTACGGCAGAATTTCCGCGGAGGTATCATTCTCCTCGGATAAGCTTGCCGATAAGCTTCGCGAGATGTCATCGGGCGGGGAAAGCACGCTCTTTAAGTGCAAAAACTGCCGCGCGGCGTTCCTTTCGGGAGTTTTGCTATCCTCGGCAAATTTTTCCGATCCCGAGCGCGAATCGCGCATTGAAATACGTATAAACGACCCCGCGCGTGCCGAATCCGTCCTCGGATTTTTCGCCGATCTCGGTCATTCCCCCACGCTTTCGGGCAGGGACGGAATATCCTCTCTCATTTTCAAGCGTTCCGAGGATGTCGAGGACGTTTTGACCATCGCCGGCGCGGTCAGCTCGGTTATGGAGCTGATGCAGGGCAAGCTGATGCGCGAGCTTCGCGGTCAGATCAACAGAAATTCAAACTGCGAGATACGAAACATCGGGCGTGTCGCTGTTGCATCGCAAGTACAGATCGACGCCATTGCCGAAATACGCGCAAGCGGAAGATTTGCCGCGCTCCCCGATGAACTCAAGGAAACCGCAACGCTTCGCGAGGATTTCCCCGAGCTTTCGCTTTCAGATCTTGCGGCAAAACATTCGCCCGCGATAACCAAATCGGGGCTAAATCACAGACTCAAAAAACTTCTTGCTATTGCAGGGAAAGAGTAAAACTCATAAGGAGGTGCGGAAATGGGCGACTTCGTTCACTTGCATCTGCATACCGAATTCAGTCTTCTTGACGGCGCGTGCCGTATCAAGGATATCCCCGAGGCGGTCATCGCGGCGGGGCATTCTGCCGTTGCAATGACGGATCACGGCGGTATGTACGGAACGATGCAATTTTACCGCACCTGTACCGAAAAGGGCATCAAGCCCATCATCGGATGCGAGGTCTACGTTGCTCCCGGCTCGCGGTTTGACAGAGTTTCGGGGCGCGAGGGCGGCTCGCACCATCTCGTTCTGCTTTGCGAGAACGAGATTGGATATAAAAACCTGACTTATATGGTATCGAAGGCTTTCACGGAGGGCTTTTATTCGCGCCCGCGAGTTGACCTCGAGCTTCTTCGCCACCATTCCGAGGGACTGATAGCTCTTTCCGCCTGCCTTTCGGGCGAGATCCCCTCGGCACTCACCGCGGGCGACCGCGAAAGGGCGGAGAATATCGCAAAAACATACAAACAGATCTTCGGAAAAGATCATTTTTATATCGAGCTTCAAAACCACGGCATTGCGGAGGAAAGGCAGATCCTGCCCGAGCTTTACGAGCTTGCCTGCCAGCTTGATCTTCCCGTTGTAGCCACCAACGACGTTCATTATCTCCGCAAGAGCGATGCGCGCGCGCAGACCGTTCTTATGTGTATTCAAACGAACACCACAATGGCGGACGGCGGTAGACCGGGATTTGAAACCGAAGAGTTTTACTATAAATCAACGCAGGAAATGGAGCGCCTTTTCGGCGGATTTGCGGGTGCTATCGAAAACACCGTCAAGATCGCGGAAAGATGTAATCTTGTCTTCGAGGACAAGGGCTATCTTCTGCCTACCTATCCTCTTCGCGAGGGCGAGAATGCGGCGGATCTTCTCCGACTTCGCACCTACGAGGGCATCGAGCGGCTGATGCTGGCGGGCAGACTCCCCGCGGAGGGCTTTACACTCACAGATTATATGGAACGTGCCGATTACGAGCTTGACGTCATCCATTCGATGGGATTTGATGATTACTTCCTCATCGTTTCGGATTACGTTGGATTTGCGAAGGGCGCGGGCATACCCGTCGGTCCCGGCAGAGGCTCGGGATGCGGAAGCCTTGTTGCGTTCGGCACGGGGATCACCGATATCGACCCGCTTCGATTTGATCTTCTCTTTGAGAGATTCCTCAACCCCGAACGAGTCAGTATGCCCGATATTGATATCGACTTCTGCTACAACCGCCGCGATGAGGTCTTGGCTTACGTCAAGGATAAATACGGCACGGATCGCGTTTCGCAGATCATAACCTTCGGCACACTTGCCGCGCGCGCGGCTATCCGCGATTGCGGACGTGCTCTCGGTATGAGCTATGCCGACGTTGACGAGATCGCAAAGCTCGTCCCGCGTGAGCTTGACGTTACGATAGATCAGGCTCTCCTCGTTCCAGCGCTTAAAGAAAAATACGAATCATCCGACGATATTCGCGAGCTTATCGACACGGCGCGCCTGCTTGAGGGTATGCCGCGAAACGTGTCGATCCACGCCGCGGGTGTCGTTATCACCGAGCGACCCGTTTACGAATATCTGCCGCTTGCGGTATCGGGCGGTGCGGTCATTACTCAGTTCGATATGGACACCGTCGCGTCACTCGGACTTCTTAAATTCGACTTCCTTGCTCTGCGTTATCTGACCATCATTGATGACGCGGTCAAGATGATAAAAGAAAAAACGCCCGATTTCGAGATTGAAAAGGTCGATCTGGGCGACAAAAAGACCTATGAACTTATCTCCTCGGGTCAGACGAGCGGCGTTTTCCAGCTTGAATCTTCGGGTATGAAGGCGATGCTTCAGAATCTTTGCCCCGAGAATATCGACGACATTCTTGCGGCGATCGCTCTCTACCGTCCGGGACCGATGGAGTCGATCCCGAGATACATCGAGGGCAAAAATGCCCCCGAAAGCGTAAAATATGCGCATCCTCTGCTTGAGCCGATACTCCGCCCGACTTACGGCTGTATCGTTTATCAGGAGCAGG
>JAZQJB010000048.1:0-3048 GCA_045541375.1 Eubacteriales bacterium
AATCGGGATTTCCCGAGGCGGAGCCGCTCTCTCATTATCGGGGCGGAGGAGATGAGGCGGCTATTTCCAAACATCAAGCACGAGTACATCGACTCGGCAATCAAGCGGTTCGGTGACTATCGGTTCGGAGATGAGGAGAACGAGATCGAAGTGTTTGGCAAGATACTGATAGCTGTTATTATTCAGGACGCGCTCGGCGCGAAGGAGGGCGGCGATGGGAATCCTTGAAGAATTATGGTACGGCAACATCTCCCCTTGCGAGAGGGACTTTAAGAAAGGGGGCAAGTATTCGGAGTTACTTGGATACATTGTTCGGCACGAAGAGGATCTGTGGAAACAGCTGAACGACGAAGAAAAGGATATTCTCAAAAAGTTCACCGAGTGCACCAACGAGATGTACGGCATCGCCGAGCGGGAGGCGTTCGTGCGAGGGTTTACGCTTGGCGCCAGGATAATCATTGAGGTAATGAACACAGAAATTGAATAATATAAAGAGGGATCGTACCAAAATGTGTGCGATTCCTCATTTTCGTCCCGATTGTCTCTGGACTTATTTGCTTTTCAGTTTATTCTTGTGTTGAGCCGCGAAAGGCAGCTCGGAAAGGAATATACATATGAAAAGAGTTATTACCATCATTTTCGCACTCATTACGGCGCTCTTCACGGCACCGCAAAAGGGCGCAGATCAACCGCCTGTGACCGCCGTAAAAACGCTACAGACGGCGATCGTCACACAGGTGGAGCAAGTACCTGAAACAATTGAAACACCTGCAGAAACGGCGCTTGTGAGCGAAGTGAAAGAGAGTGAACCCGTAACAGAAGTAACACCCAAGGAAGAGTCCACCATTCAGGAAACGGTTACAGAAGAGCACACCGAGATCACCGAAGAAACGGTTATCACCGAACCAAAAGAAGAAACCGTCGAATGTATCGACGAAGGCGATCAAAGCCTTGCGGAATACAAGCCGCAGATCGGCGGGCAGCCGAATCCCTTCGAGAGTGATACACCGACCGAAATCGATGACCGACCGG
Source organism: Eubacteriales bacterium (assembly GCA_045541375.1). Lineage (GTDB taxonomy): Bacteria > Bacillota > Clostridia > Oscillospirales > CAG-272 > CAG-390. The sequence goes on from JAZQJB010000048.1 coordinate 1,033, forward strand.
TAGAAGACTACATTGGCGAAGGCGAAGACCGCCCAGGAGAAGGAATACACTTCTAAAGAGCGACAGAGGAACCGTACGAAAGTGCGGTTCCTTTCACTGTTCAACCACTGCCCTGCAGTAGACAAAGAAAAGAAAATTTGAACTTTTCTAAAAAACTGTTGATCCCTATTGACAAAGCCAATTTGATTTGCTATAATATAAACGAGCCAAATGGCTCACATAAAGAAACGAGGCATTTTATGAGAACGAAAGATGAAAGTCGGTTCAGTGTGATCGTAGATTTCGTAAACGAGTATTTCGACATCTACGGTCGGTCGCCGTCTACGAGAGAGATCGAATCAGGAACTAAAATATCACGCGCGACCGTTCAACGGTATTTGCAAACGCTTCAGGAACGAGGCGAGATCGAATATGACGGTCACCGCGGAATCATAACGCAATATATGCGCGAGCTTACGGAAACAAGTCGCGTGGAGATGGGCAATTCCATTCCGTGCGGTGCACTCGGGGAAGTGAACGAAGCAGAGCTTGAATACGTACGTCTCCCCTCTGTTATTACCGGTCCCGGCGAATTCTTTTTGCTTCGTGCAAGCGGTGATTCTATGATCAAAGCGGGAATCGATGACGGAGATCTCGTGCTGATCCGCAAACAAACCGATCCTAAGCCCGGCGACATTGTTGCATTCTTATACGACAACTCTACCACCACGCTGAAACGTTATCAACCCAAGAAGGATGCCATATGGCTCTGCCCCGAGAATGACACGATGGAACCGATCAAGATCTGTGGTGAGGATAGAGCGAAGCTAACGATACAAGGAATTGCAATTAAGGTTATCAAGGATCTGAAATAAAGGAGAAAAATTGAAATACGCAAATAGAAAAATCCCCGTCGGATTCTGTCCGACATGCAACCATCCGATCATTTACTCAAGCAACGGCAAGGACAAAAACGCTATTATCGTTTCCCGCGCCGATGATGATTATATAGGACGCACGTATCTCTGTGCCAAGTGCAAGACGATGGTTGCAATCGTCGAAAAACGTTCGCAGGATATTTCTTTACCTGCAACTGCAAACGCATAACAAATCAATATTACATACATAAAAGTGAGCCATCCTCCCGGCTGTGAATTCGGGAGAACAAGGGTGAGTATCAGAACTTATTACAGAGCGGGACTCTGTGCTGTTTTGATGCTCACTTTTATTTTTTGCTTATATTCGTCCGTATGCTCCGCGGGCGTTTATATAAATATCTTTTTTTGCAAGGAGGGCAGTCGCGAAAGCAAAAACATAATCTGAAAATTGAATAGACGGCGGTGTTTACATACTGCAAAAAACTTGCAGATGAATTCTATTATTTTTGGAGGTACCAAATGAAACAATCATCGTTCAAATCTTATGAGGATCTTCCGTTGTTTCTCAACGTAAATGATCTCTCAAGCGCAATCGGAATCGCACCGTCGTCCTGCTACGAGCTGATGCACGAAAAGGATTTCCCAAGTATTCGAATCGGGAAGCGCTTAGTCGTACCCAGGGACAAGTTCATCGAATGGGTGGAAAAGCACTCGGTCGGAGGTGGTAGATAATGAGATATACGTCATTTAAATTCTATTCTCTCCTGCGCGACTGTTATTTTCATCCGTCGAGAAACAAGGAGTATCCCTGCGAACTGATGAAACGCAAAACGAAAGCAGCGCTCATAACGCTTTGGAATACCGAGCATCTGAAAATTCTCGGAAAGGAATACGACGGTGATACGATCCGCCGTATCCTCATCGACGAGATGATGCCCGAGGATGTTGACAGAGCGGTGTCGTTTTATATGCATCGCGTAGCAGACAAAACGGTTTTGAATCTTTCAATAACCATCTTCCTTTCCGTGATCCTTCGTGAAACGATCATCGATCTGATGTACCGTTACTATGAGCACGGCGAGTTTCCCGTTGATGCTTATGTTACGGTTACGCTTGAGCTTACGGCGTGAGGTGATGCGATGTATTTGCAAAATCAAAA
>JAZQJB010000049.1:0-9511 GCA_045541375.1 Eubacteriales bacterium
TAAAGGGCGCCAATTCCCTTAGGTCCATGGAATTTATGTGCCGAAAGCGAGAGCATATCGATGTTTTCCTTGACAACGTCAATTTCAAGATGTCCCGCCGCCTGGACCGCGTCGGTGTGGAAGAGCACGCCCGCCTCGCGGCAAACTGCACCGATCTCCGCGATGGGCTGAACGGTTCCGATCTCGTTGTTTGCGTACATAACGGTGACAAGGCAAGTGTCGGGGCGGATCGCCGCGCGTACGTCGTCAGCCGTAACGATTCCGTTATCGTGAATGTCAAGGAGAGTCACCTCAAAGCCCTGCTTTTCGAGTGCTTCAAGAGCGTGAAGGACCGCGTGGTGCTCAAAGGCAGTCGAAACAATATGCTTCTTGCCCTTCTTCTCTCCCATTTTTGCGGCGGTGATGATCGCCTGGTTGTCCGCCTCGCTGCCGCCCGACGTGAAGATGATCTCACGCGCGGAGCATCCGAGACGCTTTGCGATCCTCTCCCTTGCTTCCGAAAGAGCCTCGGCTGCCGCCTGACCTTCCGAATGAAGGCTTGAGGGGTTGCCGTAGATCTCGCTCATATAGGGGAGCATCGCTTCTATTGCCGCGCGGCTCATCTTCGTCGTCGCGGCGTTGTCTGCGTATATTTTCATTTATTAACCTCTTATAGTTGCATTTTTCCCGTAATATTATACAATATGTGAGCGAGGTTGTCAAGAAAAACATAATTATCTTAATTAATTATTTACTTTATAATATCATAACATTAATAAGAAATCCGCCCCCGAAGAGACGGATTTCTTATTAATCAAACGTAATTATCATTCAACGTCCGGTCCGCAAGCCTGCTGTATCTTCTTTGCCGCAGAAATAAGGCCTGACCGGAAAAGGTTGCCCGAAAGATATATTTTCTTAGCTGAATCGACAGCCGCAATAATTGCAGTTGTATCGTTTGAACAACCATAAAAATATGCTTCTCCGCCGGTCATATTTGCAAGCTTGCCGTCGCATCTGCCGATACGGCCACTGATTACGCGTACAGTGCCCGAACCGTTCAGATTATAAACGCAATTTGTCGTTCCCCAGCTCGAGGAGTTAAAGAAATCAACCAATCCCGTAAAATCTTTCGAAGTGCGAACGATATCAAAGTACTGCGCCTTTCCGCCCGAATCGCGGAGGTTAACAAGCTGGCTGTTGACAAAATATGCCGTACAATTGCCCGAAAGCAGAACTGCCGTGTCACTGCTGTCAACTCCGTTTCCAAGCAGCTGAACGTTCTGCGCACCATCTCTAATTTCAATACCGGTCTTGATACAGATAGTAAAGTTGTTATAAAGTATCTCGTTTTTGCTCTCACCGATAAGGATAGAAATGGAATTATCCATCATATACTGATAAACATTGTTCCAAGCATCGGTCTCGCTCTGGTCGAACCAGCAGTTCGGGGTGAAATGGCAATCGCGGATAATACCGTTTTCGCTTCCGCTGCCGACGGCGATAGCATTATTGAGACCTACACCCCATACAAATTCAACGTAATGGTTATCGCATTTGTAGCTTGCAAGGTCGATGCCGTTGTACGAAGTGGATGTACTTACGTCAACAACATAAACATTGCTTCCCTTTCCTCTTATGGAGTAAGAATAGGGAGTAAGCGAAACAGTTTTCTGCTCGTGGTAAACTATACCGAGTCCGCGCAGTCCCGCGCCTTCATAGAGGTCGATGAGCGCTTCGCCGTCGGGATCATTCTTACCGAAATTGGTATAAAGCCTTGTTCCCGTACCGGTTCGATGTGTATAGCCGGGAGCAATAACCGAGCCGCAAAGCTCGATGCCCGCCCAAACGTCAATGCCCGCGCTGATATAGAAGATTCCCGAAGGGATATAAACCGTACCGCCCGTAGCCTTGAGATCGTCAAGAGCTTTTTGAAGAACGGCTGTAATATCCTCGTTCTCCTTTGCGTTGTAAGGTGCTTCGGTAATATTGATATAGTTTTTGGATTTCGGCTTTGTAACAACGTCGCGAGTGTAGTCAACTTCGGGTGTCATCGGAAGTGTGTCATCGTTTAAAAGCTCAATTCCACCGGATTTTCCGCTGACTTCGGAATTCAGAATTCTCTGGGCGGAGTCGGTCATGTTCGCTATAATGTTTCCGCTGTTAGAGGAAAGCTTACAGGATGTATAAGTAACCGCCGAATTACAGCAGTTAATTACCGCATTCGCGCCCGCACTTACAAAGCTGCTGTCAATAAAGCAAAGGTCGCCGGGCTGATTTTTCGGGCCGCTTCCACAGCTTGAAAGGAAGCGCAGAGCGGTTGCGCCGCTGTTTCCGAGTACGCTGAAATTGCATCCCGTCAAAATAAGCCAGGAAACATCCTCCATCAACATTCCGGTATAGCTATCTGTTACGTTGAGGTTATAAACCTGTCCGTTGGTAACTCCGTCATATTCATCGGGTCCCACCGAACGTCTGGCGTGAAGACCGATGCTGTAGCCTTCGATATAAATATCCGAAATATACGTCCAGTCAATACGCTCGATAATGATTCCGGTTGCATTACGGATCATATAAGTCTTGAGCAATTCTGCATCGGGGATTCCGGGAAGACCGCTTTGGAGCCAATAATCGGGCGAGAAATAGAAGTTTTCAAGCTTACCGATATCAAGGCTTCGGTCATTACGGTAGCCGAGATGCAGGAAGGTGCCGTAGATATCGCGAGTATACTGAAGCGCGTAAATACCCGATCCGGTGTAATCAAAGCCGTAATAGGAGTTAACGAAAGTAACGTTTCTTACGGTAACACCGTCTATCCACTCCTGCTTGATCGTTGCGGGATATGGGATCGGCGCGCCGTTAACGAAGGTCTGCTCGGGATACCAGATTGCAAGATTCTGAATAGATGCGTTCGGGCCCATCAGGAATGCTGACTTTGCGGGATCGGTCGAACCCTTTCCACCGTAGATACAGAGGACGGTGCCCTCCGCAGTTCCGGGTTTGATCTCACCGACTATGCTCACGTTATCACCAAGCGTAAGCGATTCGGTCAGGCAATAGTATCCCTTGGGAACGTAAATGACGCATCCGCCCCTCTCATCTGCGGCTTTGAGTGCCGCTTTGAATGCCGCCGTATCATCGCTCTTACCGTCGCCCTTTGCGCCGAAGGAAAGAACGTTCAGCTCGGCAACGATATTGTAAAGAGTATCGTATTCGGATACGATAAGTCCCGTCTTGATCTCACCCGTGTAAGCGGGCGTGTCGGTCGCACCGACGAAATTCACCTTGTAAGCCTCGGTATAATCAAAATTTTCCTTGACGGTAAGAAGCTCCTCGGTCTTGTCGCTGACCTTTTCGTATCCCGCAGGTACAGCCGTTGCGGGGGAGTAGTCACCGATAACGGTAGCATTTTCTTCACCGAAATATACACATTCGAACTCACTGAAGGCTTTTGCGAGAGCGGCATCGTCCGCGCCGAAAATAACAATCTTGTTGCCGTCCTCGCGCATAACGTATCCGCCGTTTTCAGCCACCTCAGTCTCTGCCTTGAGGCTTTCCGCACGGTTTGTCTTGCCCACCAGGATCTCAAAACGCGCACTGTTGTCTTTGTTGCCGTCAAAATCGGTAACAGCCTCAAAGCTTAATCCGGTCAGAGTCAGAAAAGTGTTTCTGAGCTTCTTCACGAGACCCGCTTCAAGAGCGGTAGGATCGAGTCCTCTGACGATCGTGTAGATCGGCTTTCCTCCCGACACGAATTTTTCCATAGGATCAATTGCGGGTTCGGTCTCCTCGGGGATCAAGCTTTCCGAACCGCCATCCGTTGTAACCCCGTTCTCACTCGTGCAAGCCGCAAGCGGTGCGGCAACAAGAAGTAGGGCGAGAAGTAAAGAAATCAATTTGATTATTCTCATTATTTTTCCTCATTTCCATAGATTGAACACCTGATAAGCCGCCGCGCGGAGGTTTGAATACGCGTTATCGCGGTCAAGTGCCTCGTCGAGCGTGGTGATCCCGCGGATTATCGGGAAAAAGGCGTCGATTCCGTGATTGTTGCACTCCTCGGCATCGGCTGTGACGCATCCGGCAAAGGCAACGACGCGCTTGCCGTGCTTTTTCGCAAGTTTGGCAACTCCGATCGGAGCCTTGCCCATTGCGGTCTGGAAGTCGATCCTTCCCTCGCCCGTCACAACAACGTCGGCATCCGCGATGTGCTTTTCGAGCTCGGTCTCATCAAGGATGATTCCGATTCCCGACTCAAGCGAAGCATTCATAAAGGTCTTGAAGGCAAAGCCGAGACCTCCCGCCGCGCCCGCGCCGGGGTAGTTGGGGTCGGCATTCGGGAAGACAGCTTTCGCTGTTTCGGCATATTTTCCAAGCCATTCGTCCATAATTTTCACCGATTCGGGTGTCGCACCCTTCTGCGGACCGTAAACGGCACTGCATCCGCGCTCGCCGCAAAGGGGATTGTTGACGTCGCAGGCAACGCGGAAGCTGCACTCGCGAAGCTCGGGAATGACGTTTCCCGTGGAAACCGAAGCAAGGGCCTCGAGCCCTCTCGCGCCGAAAGCGATCTTTTCGCCGTTTTTATCAAGAAATTCAAATCCAAGCGCCGAAAGCATACCCGTTCCGCCGTCGTTTGTCGAGCTTCCGCCGATTCCGACGATGAAGGAGCGGCATCCTCTGCGGATCGCATCGAGGATCAGCTCTCCGACGCCGTAAGTCGTTGTAAACAAGGGATCACGCAACTCCTCGGGGACGAGCGGGAGTCCCGCCGCCTGAGCCATTTCAATAACTGCGGTCGAGCCCTTGACTATGCAATATTTTGCTTTGACCGACTCGCCGAGCGGCCCCGTGACCTCGGCTTCGATCATCTCGCCGCCAAGACCTATCGCAAGCGCATCGACCGTGCCCTCTCCGCCATCGGCAAGAGGACGGATGACGACTTTTGCGGATCCATCCGCCTTCAGCACGCCCTCGCGCACCGCCTCGCCCGCCTCGAGCGAGGAAAGACTTCCCTTAAAGGAATCTATTGCAATTACAACCTTCATTTTGTCACCATAACCGAAACGCCGTCGGGGATCGCCGCGATCTTCGCGCCCTCGCCGACCATACCTTTCGCCTTTTCTATTGCCTCCGCCAGCGAATGCGCGGGGATCATGTGCATCTTTTCAACCACGTCGTCGGGCATTTCCGAGACGTAGATCACGCTCGCGTGACCGAGGATCCGCAGAAGGATCTGCGTCTGCCATTGATCGGGCACGGTCTCATCGCGTCCGCGCGAGAGGAATTCGCGCATTGTTTTGCGGATATCGGGTTCGTCGGCAAGCTGATGATAGAAATGATCGCCGCCGATGCCGTCGCCCGAGCGGGCAAGCATAATGATGACGCCGCCCTTCCTGACGGTCGACTCCGCCGCTGTCATACCCTTGACAGCCTGATAAACGTTCTGATCGAGCGGATAACCGCCGTTTGTCGTGATGACGATGTCCGATTCGACCGCCTTCGCGCCGCAGAGCGAGAAAAGGAAGTCGGTTCCCTGCTTGTGAGCCGCCTCGGGCTCGCCCGCAACGGCATAGATCACGTTTTTCTCCGAATCAAGAACGACATTGACAATATACGCAAGTTTCGCCGTTTTTGCCGCCCAGAGCATATCCGCGTGAATGGGATTGCCCTCAAGAATGCCCGTCCGCGCGCGCGGATGGTCGATGAATTCCGAGCAATGGTTGGCAAGCACGGTCTTTCTGCCCGCAACGCCCGGGAGCACGCTCTTGCGCCCGCCCGAGAATCCCGCAAAGAAATGCGGCTCGATGAAGCCCTCCGAAACGAGCAGATCGGCTTCGTATGCAAGGCGGTTGATCTCGCACTGTCCGCCCGAAGGAAGAGTTCCGATATTCACAAGCATATCGCGGTCGTCGCAATCGTGGATGTGGATCTTTTCGTTTTTGACGATCTCCTCGCCGAATTTTTGGGTAAGCTCATCCTTCGTTGTGCCTCGATGGCATCCCGTGGCGATCAGGATCGTGATCTCCGCATCGGGACTGCCCGCACGGATCTGTGCGAGCATCGGGGGTATGATCAGCTTGCTCGGCACGGGGCGAGTGTGGTCGCTGGCAATTATAACGACCTTTTTCTTGCCCCTTGCAAGCTCCGAAAGCTTCTGCGAGCCGATCGGCGCCGCCATCGCGCGGCGAACAAGCTCCGCGCCGTCGGCTTCGGGAACGTACTCATTTATAGAAGGCTCAAGAACCGCGCAAAGCTCGCCGCCGAATGTATAACTTAGTTTTTCTTTACCGTAAGGAAATGCGATTGTTTTCATATTAATTCACCGTTTCAATTTATTCTTACATAACCGCTCTGCTCGATCAGCGATTGTCCCTCGTCCGAGAGGATCCAATCGATCAGCACGGGGATGTTGGGATTTTCGTTATCTGCGCGGTAGATGGCGTAAAATTTCGCAATGATCGGGTACGTGCCGTTCCTGATGTTCTCCGCGCTCGGGTAGACGCCGTTCAGCGCGATCATCTTGACAGACTCGTTGCCGACGATGCCGTCCATATAATATCGGAAGGAAAATCCGATCGAGGCACCGAAAATGGCAAGCGGTGACTTCGGCGCGATCTTGCGCTCGCCCATAAAGGCGTCCATTGCCGATTGGCTGCCGCTTCCCGCAAGCCTTGTCACGGGATTAATGACGCGATTCGCGCCGCCGACCTCTGCCCAATTCCTGTACTCGCCTGCGTAGATCGAGCGTATCTCTTCGACCGTCAGCGAATCGACGGGGTTCTTTTCATTGACGAAGAACACAAAAGCCTCAAGCCCCACGGGAACGTAAACGAGCTCCACTCCCTGCTCTTCGGCATACTTCTTCTGCTCTTCCGATGGCGCGGCGCAGAAAAGGATATCCGTGTCGCCGTCAACGATAGCCTTGTAGCCGCGGACGGTGTTCTTATACTGCATCTTCGAATCGGGCGCGAAATTCTCGCCGTAATAATTATCGTCGGAGAACTCGCCGCCAACGTATGTCACCGATCCCTCGGGATAGACCGCGTTGACGATCGCGGCATAAACCGGCACAAGCGCCGCCGCACCGTCAAGCACGGGAAGATCCTCGGTCAGCCTCAGCGATGAATCGATCCGCGCGAGATCGGAATTTTCATTGTGAGGAAGATATTTCGCCACGTCGATCATCTTCGACTGCGAAGCCGAGCTGAAATTGTTCGCCAGCCTGCCCGTCAGGAGCATATAAATACTTCCGTTGAAAAGTGCGAATGCGAGAACGATGGAGATTATCACTAAAAAAGCGCGCTTTTTCATCACCAAAGCTCCTTCCCGATAAAGTAAATTATCGAGCAATGCTGATATGCCCAAATGGCATATATCACGTGCGCCGCCGTCAGCAAAACGCAAAGCGCCAGCACGGCGATGATTATTTTGGTATAAATATCAGTCTTCATTTTACATAAAAGCAACTGCCGTGTAAAGCAGGATGACAAGCGCGACGATCGCAATCAGCATAGCGCCCGCGATCACGGAAAAAACGCCAAGTATATAGCCCTTGTACCTCATCTGACGCTCCGAATAACTCCCCGGAGCACGTTTATTCTTCCTTTTGGCGTAAAGATACATAAAAAGGCTCACCAAAAACCCGACAAACGCCACCGTCGGTATCAAAACAAGGATAGTCTCGGTCAAATAGATCATAACTCCGCCCTCCGTTTTTTCTAAATTATATCACAGTTTTTATTAAAATACAATAAGGAAAGGGCTTATTTTTTGATTAAGAATACCACACGGAAAATTTTTTTGAAAAATCCAAAAAAAACTTTCAAAAAAGGCTTGACAAACTTTCTGTATTGTGGTATAATATAACCCGTCCAATACGGAACGCCAAACGCTGGTGTGGCTCAATGGCAGAGCAGCTGATTTGTAATCAGCAGGTTGTTGGTTCGACTCCGATCACCAGCTCCAAAAAAGTCCGCAGCGAAAAGCGGACTTCATAAGGGGGATTTCCCGAGCGGCCAAAGGGGGCAGACTGTAAATCTGTTGTCACTGACTTCGGTGGTCCGAATCCACCATCCCCCACCAACAAAAAGAGGACTTTTGCAAAGCAAAGGTCCTCTTTTTGAGTTAAGTGTTCCGCAAGGGAACATGAAGTATGCTTCGCAAGTGAAGCGCACTTCGTGCGTGAAGTGTGCCTTCGGCACGATATCTGCGGAACACTTGACTTCACTGCTCCGAAGGAGCCACTTCACTATGCCGCAGAGCATAACTTCACTGCGGCTTGCCGCAACTTCACTTTTGAGTCTTTTGCAGGTATATGAGATAATTTTGCACAAATATTCGAATTATGTAGGCGATGCTTCATTAAAAACGACAGAGTCATGTTTTATGCATGACCCTGCCGCTTTTTTATTTTTTGTAGATATCGTGTGGTGTGGGTTTTTTAAATGCAGCCAGCTCGTCACGGTTTTTCACAAGATCACTCGCAGTGAGAGGCACATTGCGCTTGATAAATCTCGTGGTGGGCGAGTTCAGCTCATAAAGCACGGGGCCTTCATAGCCCGCATCATCAAGTGCCTTCATCAGAGCAGGCCAATCAATATCGCCCTCACCGGGAAGGAGATGTCTTTCATCAACAAAATCATAGTCGGAGAAGTGTGTTGAGAGGATTTTGCTTCCGACTGCCTTTATAAATTCGATATTATCCTGCTTTAAGAGGTGATTTGTATCGAAAACAATTCCGATCCTGTCATCTGCCGAGAGGATTTCGACCATATCATCCGAGCAGTTACCGAGACAGGTACGGGGCAGGTCTTCAACAAGAGGCCTTCCGCCAAATTTTGCAAAATTCTCCGCCATTTCCGCAAAGCTCTTTTTTGCCTGTGCAATTCTTTTTGAGCGTGTTTCATCGGGATTCGGTTCTCCGCTTGGGTGGATGACAAAGTTCTTAACACCGACCTTTGCCGCCTTTTCCGCAAGAGAAGTGAAGATCCTGACGGTTTCCTTTCTCTTTTCCTCGTCCTCAAATGAGGGATCTATGACCTCAAATGGAAAAAATGGGATGTGAAAAGACCAGATCCCAACTCCGTGCGCCTTTGCCCTCTCGGAAAGCTTGTCCCAATCAAGCTTTTTGGCATCATCAAGACCGCCTGTGCTTATTTCCACAAGGCCGATTCCGCTCTTTTCGCAGTCCTCGAACATTTTTTTGAAATTTTCTTCATTCGGTGCGCCCCAAAAGCATGAGGACACGGCAATTTCCCATTTTTTCATTTCAATTTTCTATCTCCTTTGATGTTTTTTGTTTCCGAGACAAAGCCTCATTTTATTGACACTGTATCGTTTCCTTCGGAAGCTTGCAGTTGGAAGCTTTCGATCAAGGACGATAAACAGGAATTTAGCGAACTGTCGAAGCCGTAATCCGTAGGGGCGATCATTGATCGCCCGTCTCATAAACAGCTCAAAATATCGTTATTTTCCGCCGTTTGTTTTTTCGGGCGATCAATGATCGCCCCTACAAATTTCGTTTTCACTC
>JAZQJB010000050.1:0-29904 GCA_045541375.1 Eubacteriales bacterium
GCTTAAAATAACCGATTTTAGATTTTTTCCAAAGAAGCTGAGCGGAAAAACCTTTTTCATTACTTCGCCCTCATTTTTGTAAAGTAAAAGGCAAGCACCGAAGTGCTTGCCTTGGTGCGAGAAACGGGACTTGAACCCGTACGGTGTGAACCACACGCCCCTCAAACGTGCGCGTCTGCCAGTTCCGCCACTCTCGCGTGTTGCTTTCGACAACGGTAATATTATACCACTTTCAAACTCATTTGTCAATACCTTTTTTTATTTTTTTTTGAAAAAATGCAAGTTTTTTGAGTTTTTTTCGAGTTGCCCGAAAGCAAAAGTATTTTAGTTTGGAATTGCGCTTATATCCTTGCGCTTTTTTCCGTTTTTTACGAGGCTTTTGCCCCATCCGTGCTCCGCTGCCATCTTATAAATCGCGCGCGGAATACTTACGTTGGTATAAAAATTCTCAAAATAATTTTCTTCAAGAATCTTTTGGAGCAGAAAATCAAGTCCTTTATCGATCTGCGACTTCGGTTTGGCTCCGGGCTTGAGATTCAAAAGCGCGGTCAGGGCACCTCCGCCGCCTACTCCGTTGCCTCCTCCGAAGACAAATCCGCATCTGTGAGACCAATGTTTTATAATATCAAGCGACCACTCGCATTGGCGGCCGTCGTAAAACCCGCAGTTGGAAACGGCATAGATATATCTCTCGCCAAAAGTGTCCTTGTTTTTCTCGAGTTCTTTGAGGCAGGAAAGCAGATGGCCGGGGACGCCGTCGACGTAAAGCGGATAGAAGAACACCCACGCTTCGCATTCTGTGAGAGCGTCGATCACGTCATCTGTCAGCTTCGGCTTGTTCATTTTGATCTCGACGCAGTCGCATTTTTCATAAGCGCAGGCGAGAAAATCAGCTATCAGCGCGCCGCTTGCGCTCTCTTTGCACTTGGGGCTTCCGTTAATGAGTGCTATTTTCACAGTGCCACCTCCGCAAGTTCTTTGGGATTTTTCAAGAAGACGACTTTTTTGACAACGGCATAGAAATTCTTTGCATTTGCCTTGACGATATTCTCTGCGGTGATCTTCTCTTCCTCGGTGATGTCCTCGCCATAAAAATAAGCGGAAAGCTTTATCTTATTGAAATACCTTCTTCTGTGACGCATCTCGTCGTTGACGATGGCAAAATCGGGGCGGACATAGGAGATACATCTGTCCTGGACCTTTTTAACAAAGGAGCTGAATCCGCCATACAAGCATTCGCTGATCATAATAAGCTCCTCGCATTTGCCCATATCCCAGCCGGTGCATTGGAAGCCGTCCTTGATGACGCACTCGCCGGGAGTTTTTATCCAGCATCCGAAGCAGCCGATGCAATGCTTGACCATAGCGTCGGGTTTGATGATCTTGTGCTCGCCCGCAATCGGGAGGGCAAAATCTTTGATATCGGTGATAATCAGTTTCATATTATTCTTCCTTAAGTTTATTAAGTAGTGATCTGTAAATGTGCTCCATTCCCTCGGAGTTGGGGTGAAGCGTGTCGGGGAGCATATCGACGGTCAGACCCGATGTGCGGAGATCCACGCATTTTATATTATAATGTAAACAGATCTTCAAAGCAATATCGGCAAATTCGGAGAGCCTTGCGTTATCGTAATAGCCTCCGCTTATTGAGGGTGAGATTACAATAATTTGTGACTTCGGATAGAAATGCCTCAACCGCAGGATCGTTTGTGAATATGCATCGGCAAAGGAGTTCCATTTTTCTGCGGAAAGATCGAGTCCGCGGGTAGGATCAAAACTTCCCTTTTCTATCATCTTTCCGGCATCGTTTGTTCCTCCGAAAAATATAATGAGATCGGGAGTTCCGTTCGCACCGAGATTCTTTATTCTCGTTAGCGACGCCATTGCGGCATCGGGGCCGAAATCTTTTTCGTTATGATCGCGGAAGTTGGAAACCGTTGAGCCTGCCCAGCTGTCGTTGACTCCGAGCTTTGCTTCGAGAGTATTAATAAGCTTCATCCACCAGGTATCGTTTACGTCGGTGAGAAGATTATCCTGAGGATAGCGCGGACGATGCGCGAGATTGATGCCGTCAGCCTTTGGGATATATCCCGCAAAGGTAGAAATGCTGTCGCCGAGTATTGATATTATTTTACCCTTAAATCTGTCCATCCGTGCTTCTCCGTCCTGTTCGTTTTGTATTATTATACAACATAAAAATGACGATTTTGAGAACATTAATAAAAAAAATACATTAAGTTCAATTTTTCGGTTTCCTTGTTGATATTCAGTTTATTTTTTAGGTATATAATACAATTAACATAATATTACTTAATGGAGGCAACGATGCTTCAGCTTAAAGGTTTGAAGAAAACTTTCAAGACGGGAGAGCTTACGCAGGTAGCGCTTGACGGAGTATCTCTCAATCTTCGCGACAACGAATTCGTCGCAATTCTCGGCCCCTCGGGTTCGGGAAAAACAACTCTGCTGAATATGATCGGCGGTCTTGACCGCTACGACAGCGGAGATCTTATCATCAACGGTATTTCGACAAAAAAATATAAAGACCGCGACTGGGACTCTTACAGAAACCACACCATCGGCTTTGTATTCCAAAGCTACAACCTCATTCCCCACCAGTCGATTCTCGCAAACGTTGAGCTTGCGCTGACCATTTCGGGTGTCGGACGCAAGGAAAGGCGCGAAAGAGCGAAAAAAGCACTTGAGACCGTCGGTCTCGGCGATCAGCTTCACAAGAAACCGAACCAGATGTCGGGCGGTCAGATGCAGAGAGTTGCGATCGCACGTGCGCTTATCAACGACCCGGATATTCTTCTTGCAGACGAACCGACGGGCGCACTTGACAGTGAAACGAGCGTTCAGGTCATGGAGCTTCTCAAGGAGGTGGCGAAGGATCGCCTCGTCGTTATGGTCACACACAACCCCGAGCTTGCGGAGGAATACGCAAACAGGATCGTCAAGCTCCGCGACGGTAAGATCATTGGCGACACCAATCCCTTTGAGGTAGACGAGAGTACGCTCGAGGCACCGAAGCACAAGAATATGGGCAAGTCCTCGATGTCGCTCACTACTTCTTTCGGACTTTCGCTTCGCAACCTTTTCACCAAAAAGGGCAGAACTCTGCTCACCTCCTTTGCGGGAAGCATCGGTATCATCGGAATCGCGCTGATATATGCGGTTTCGAACGGTCTGACTGCTTACATCAATACCGTTCAGGAGGACACCCTCTCCTCCTCGCCCATTCTTCTTGAATCGACTCATATCGACCTTGGCAGCATTATGCTTGCTATGATAGATACAGCCGAATCAAAGGAGGATCACGATCTTGATGCGGTTTACAGCAAAACGGTGATGTATGATTTCGTCAACGTTATGAACAGCATCGAATCGCAGGAAAATGATCTCAAAGCATTCAAGGAGTTTGTCGAGCGCGAATATGCCGACACCGAATCCGAGCTTGGGCTGCACGAGGCGCTGAGCGGTATTGATTACGGTTACAATATTAATCTTCTTCTCTACACCGAGAATGTTGACGGCACCATTATCCATTCCGATACAAACGCCCAGCTTCAGGAGATAATGGGCAAATTCATCGGTAAATTGCTTTCTGACAAGGATCAGCTTTCGGGTATGGGCTCTTCTTCGAGCAGCCCTATGGCATCTATGATGTCCGGATCGATGGGCTACGGAGGTCTTTGGCAGGAGATGCTTCCCGGCGACGGGGAGATGATCAATCCCGTTGTCAAGAAGCAATATGACATTGTCGAAGGCAAGTGGCCCGAGGCTTACAACGAGGTAGTTCTTGTTCTCGACTCGAACAACGAAATTGCCGATATGGCGCTTTACGCGCTTGGTCTTATCTCCGAAGAGGAGATCGATCTTATAGTCGACGCGGCTATCAACAAGGCTCCCCTCACCGTCAACACCAACCGCTGGACCTATGCGGAGATCATGGATATGGAATTCCGTACCATCTTCCCTGCCGATTGCTACACCCTTGACGAGCGCACGGGACTTTACACCGATATGCGCGACTCAAGTGCCGGTTTGAAATATCTTTACGACAAGGGCACGCCCATTAAGGTCGTTGGCATAATCCGCCCCAATGAGGATGCCGTTTCGGGTATGCTCACGGGCTCGATCGCATACACAAGCGAGCTTACCGAATACGTTATTGAAAAGTCCAAGTCCTCCGCGGCTATCAAGGCGCAGCTTGCCGACCCCACCAATGACATTTTCACGGGTCTTCCCTTCGACCTCAGCGACGGTAATCTTACCGATGCCGAAAAAGCGGAGATCTTCAAGAATTACGTTGTCGAGCTTGACACAAAGGAAAAGGCAGAGACTTACGTTACCGTTATGGGCATTCCCGACAAGGAGTGGCTTGACGGTCAGGTCAAGATATACCTTGGTAATATGACCGAAGAAGTCAAGCGCAACTATCTCGTAACTGCTCTCACCGAACAGATGGGTATGGATACCGAAACCGTCACCGAATACGTTACCGAGCTGACCGTTGAGGATATTGACGAGCTTCTTTCAGACGGTATCGCACAAATGGTCAAGGAACAGTACCGCCGCGGTGTTGAAGGTCAGCTTGCGGCAATGACCGAGGAACAGCTTGCGGGTGCGCTTGATATGGCTCTTCCCACATACAGCGACGAGCTTGCCGCTATCTACTATGAGGAAGCAATGACATTTGCTCCCACCTCTTATGAGTTCAATCTTATGGCTCTCGGCTACGTTGAGCTCGATGATCCCGCTACTATCAGCCTTTACGCTTCTACCTTCTCGGATAAGGATATTATCGAGGAGGCCATCGCAAAGTACAACGAGGGTGTTGACGAGCTTGAAAAGATCAGCTACACCGATTACCTCGGCATAATGATGTCCTCGATCGCAACCATTATCGACGCGATCACATACGTTCTTATCGGATTCGTTTCTGTATCTCTCATAGTTTCTTCCATTATGATCGGCGTTATCACTCTGATCTCGGTTCAGGAAAGAACGAAGGAGATCGGTATCCTTCGCGCTATCGGCGCTTCGAAGAAGAATGTTTCTAGCATGTTCAATGCTGAAACCGTTATCATCGGCTTTGCTTCGGGTGTTGTTGGTGTTGGAGTGACCTACCTGCTCTGCATCCCGCTCAACGCGATTCTGGTATACCTTACCGGCATCCCGAACCTCACCGCACAGCTTCCCATATTTGTTGCTGTGATTCTCGTTTTCATCAGCATGGGACTTACGCTCATTTCGGGACTTATTCCCTCGAGAAGTGCAGCAAAGAAAGACCCCGTTGCGGCACTCAGAACAGAGTAATGCAAAATTGACCAGTAAATATCATTTTGTTTTCTAAACAAAAAGGACTGATACCGAAAGGTTTTCAGTCCTTTTTTGTTTAGAACAAATAAACTAAATTATCAGTTCAATTCTGCATTCTGCATTTTATTGAACTCCACTTTCAAGAAATTCAAAGCTCATATCCTCGGTGTTGAGGCGGGCGCGGGTGGAGATGGGGAGGATCGCGCCGTTGGCGCCGTGGCCGAAATCCTCGTTGCGGATAACGGGGATATTGTATCGCTTACCTATACGGGTAAGGATGTCGTCGATCACGGGCGAGGGCTCGAGGGAGTAATGGCCGAAAATGAGGGCTTTGGCTTTCTTGAACACGCCGTGATGCTCGAGGGTGGTAAACCACTTTGAAACAACCGATGCGTTCGAGAATTTTTCGTGATCCTCGATGAAGAGTATGATGTCCTCGTCAGGGAGCTCTTTGTACCATTCAAGACCGAGCAGAGCGGCGAAATTCATAAGATAACCGCCGACAAGGATTCCCTCGGCTTTTCCGGGTGTAAGAGCGCGCCATTCGCTGTTCTTGACGTATTCAAGATCGGTGGACATAAGACGCTTTTCAAAATTGATAAGTGTGTAATCGATCGGAGGCTGCTCAAAGAATCTCGGGGATGAACCATAGAAGGTGACAAGACCCGTCATATGATTTACGGCGTTGAGAACAGTGGTGCTGTCGCTGTAGCTGCAAAGGATCTTGGGGTTCTTTTTGATATTTTCATAATCTATAAAAGGAAGGATCTCGTTGCCGACCTCGCCGCCTGTGAAAAATACCATCTTGACCTCGGGGTCTGCGATCATGGTGTTGAAGTCTTCTGCTCTTTCCTCGATGCTGCCCGCGTAATCGTTGGTGGTCGAGAAGAGATATTTTGAGAATTTTACCTTATATCCGAGCTGACGCAGATTCTCTGCGGCGCGCTCAATGGGATCGCGCTTTGCTCTGTATGAAGGGGCAATGAAGCCTATGGTATCGCCCTTTTGTAACATTTTCGGTTTGATCATTTGTGTATCCTCCAAAGTATGATATACATAAATTATAATGCCGAAAAAGGAAAAAGTCAAGTTATTTGGGCAAAAAACTTGACTGCGGAGCGATAATATGTTAAAATGTATAAAACTAACCGTTGGGAGAAATCGCATTGTTATTAACGGCAGAGAGAAAGAAAACGACCGCGTCATTTGACGATAAATTGCTTTTATTTGAGGAGGGCGAAAGACTGCCTTTCGCTTACCGCTCGCCTATACCCGAGATCACGCCTTATTCGTTCGCCGAAGCAAGGATGATCGAAAGGATCGGCGAATTTGAAATATCACGAGCGAATAAGAATCTGATTTGCAGGTACGTCGGAAAGCCTTCCGGATTTGCATTGATTGCGCCTTTAGATGAGGAAAGCGACATTTTTGATAAAATGGAAGTTATTCTCGGCTATCTGCGCGCCGCGTATTCGCTTGAGCTTTCAACGAGGTGTATTGAGGGATTTGAGGATATTATTTTCCGACTTGCGGAAAGATGCGGATGTCTTACCGACATTTACCGTGAAGATGACAGCACCTGTCTGCCTATTGCTCAAGGCAAGCCCGATTCCGCATTTATAGCAATTTCCTTGCCGATAATTGCGCTTATGTACCGTCGAATATCTGCTTTACGCGGTTTTAATTTCAAAATCACCTTTGCAGACGGGCTTCCCTGCCTCGTTTTTTCGGCAAAAGTGATATTGCCCGACGGCAACTGTATCGACGATATTCCCGAGCATTGCCGTCTTTTGAAGCTTTCAAATACCGATGAAGTATCCTACGTTTACCGAATGAGTGAGATCGACGAGGAGTGCAACGGCGGACGGATGTTCAAGCTCTCCCTCGCTATCTGCCCGCAAACGGTTGACCCGCGAGGAATACTTCGCGCACCCGAATGGAAAATGCATACCGAAAGTATTCTCTCCAAGGTCGACCTTGACGTGCCCGGAAGATTCTGAACCAAAAGAGCATTGGAACGCAAATCCAATGCTCTTTTTCTTATTTCAAGATCAGTTCCATTCCGATCTTCTGCTTATGAAGTCCGATAGATTCGTAGAAAGCAAGCGCGGGCTTGTTATCCGCCCACACGTTGAGCGTTACGTTGTAGCATTCGCACTCCTTGGCGTATTCAACCACATAGTTATAAATCGCCTTGCCGATGCCCTTACCGCGGATGTTTTCGTCCACGCACAGGTCGTCGATATAAAGCGTTTTCACGTCAGTAAGAATATTGTCGTCCTTGTGCTGAATGAAAATGCAGAATGCGTATCCGAGAACCTCGCCGTCGCTTTCGGCAACGAAGATCGGACGGGTATCATCCGCAAGAATAACGTCAAGTTCGGAGTCTGTATACTTTTTTGCTCCGCTTTTGAAAAGATCGGGGCGGGCGTTGTGATGCACCTCAAGGACCTGAGAGAGCAGTTCTCCGAGCCTTTCTTTATCTTTATTATCTGCGCGTCTAATCTTCATTTTAATATGTAAAATCGTCCCTTACTATGTTTTCGATCTCGGGGCAGTGCTTTTCAAGGAAAGCTTTGGGGCCGCAAACGATCATAATAAGATCTTCTGTGTGCTTAACGTCACGAAGATAGGGGAATTTATCGAGCGCGGCGGAAAATGCGGTCACGTTTTCATATTTCTCGGTCGAGTCATCGGCTTCGCCGACTGTAACGATCTTATCGAGCTTTCCACCTATCTCTTCATCGGATGCAAAGCGTTCGAGGATGGGCGTGCTCTTGGCTGTTTCGGAATCAATAATGATATTGACGCGTCTGCCTCTCTCGGAAATGATCGAGCGAAGGTCGCTGAGAACGAAATCGACAGCCTGAACGTCGGCATGCTCAAATGCACAAAGGAGGGTGTAGGGCTTGATCGAGATCATCTCGCCGCGCCAATCCATCTTTCTGCCATTAATCGCTGCATAAGCATCTTCATCCGTGATCTTGATGCGCAGTTTTGCAAGCTCGCGTATGGTTGTGAGAGTGCTTGCGGAGATTGCCACCATCGATTGAAGCTGCGTTCCCGAAACCGCACTGAAATTACGGTATGTAAAAGGAATTCCCTTGAAGCCGGGAGTGCCGGTTTCGATCTCACCTCGAGCAACAACGGCGTGATTGCAGTTAAGCTCGGTGCAAAGATTATAAAGCATACGGCGGCTTTCCTTTTGCTGAGGAGCGCTTATGATCTCCTCTACCCCGCGGCGTGCAATAAGCTTGATCATATCCGCTTCTTCGGGGAAGATCTCGTTGCAATGGATCATCTTAGGCTGAGGAATGATCGAAGCAACTGCGGCGGGAGTATGACCGAGGTCGATCTGCATAATTATATGCGAAATTCCCATCTCGGAACAAGCGCAAAGCGCACCGAGCAAAAAGACCTCGTAAACGCACGGGCGAGCATACCCGTTCTCACTTTTGGAAGTAAGTGAACGCTCAACTGTGCGAATGACTGTCATTATGCGAGATATTACCTCAGAGGGAAGTTCTTCTCCGTTAACGGTGATCGCTGTTTCGGGCGAACGGGTAACATCGAAATTCACTGTTGCGCTGCTGGCATCTGCGTGCTTGAGCGCGGCGCTGACAGACATTGCCGTATATGCGGCGTCCTGTCCCACAACGGCAAGAGTGATGCCGTTTATCGGTCTGACTGCAAGGCTTTTGCAAACAGCGTCGCTGAGGATCTTATAATGTGCGGAAAGATTGCGGATGGGTTCTGTGGGTAACTGTGCCAGATATTTTCTGACGGTATGGATCTTCATGGTTCCTCCGAGGTGGTTGCGTAAATGGGTTCTGTGGGGGTTATTTTAAGAATGCAAGTGTGTTGCCGTCGCCTAAAAGAAATGCGGCGGTGCGGTCGAAATCTTCTCTGAGTTTTTGTGCACGGGCACTTTCAGGATCGAAATTCTTGATTCTGACGGCACGGAGAAGGATGTTCTTGGGTGTGTCATCGGGGTCGACGAGTTCGCAGGCTTCGACGGTATATCCGCGGCTTGCAAGAAATGAGAGGCGAAGCGAATCTGTAAGGGCATCACACATCTTGCGGCGCAGGATGGGATATTTTGAAACGAATTCAAGCTCGCGGCAGTCGATCTTGCTTGAAAGCTCGCGCTGACAGCAGGGTGTCGAAAGAATCACTCCCGCGCGATGCGAGGCAGCATAGCGAAGAACGATGTCGGTGGCAACGTCGCAAGCATGGAGAGATACCACAAGATGCGGCTCCGTGCCGGGTGCGAATTCGTTTATATCGCCGCAGATAAAGCTAAGCCCGTCATATCCGAGCCTTGAAGCAACGCCCGAACAATACTCGATAACGTCTGCCTTGAGGTCAACGCCGGTCATTTCGACATCGCGCTTTTTTATTGCGGTGAAATAATGATATATTGCAAAGGAAAGATAGCTTTTTCCGCAGCAAAGATCATAGATCAGCAATTTGCCTTCACGCGGAAGATTGGGATAAATATCTTCGACGTATTCAAGAAATCTGCAGATCTGTCTGAATTTATGCTGCTTTTTATCGTGGATCCTGCCGTTTTTGTCGCAGATTCCAAGTTCGATGAGAAAGCTTTCGTTGCCCGAAAGAATATGATTTTTCTTTCTGTCGTTCGATCCCGCGCTGACGATCTTATCCTTTTCGACGCCGGACGAAATGGCGTTTTTGATCTTACGGTCGCCCGAAAGAAGCTCCTTGCCCGATTTCGAGCATTTGAATTCGGCATCGCCGACGGTCGTCAGTATATTGATCTGCGAATACGCTAGCGCAAGAGCGCCGAGCGTTTCCGCGTCATCAACCGCGATATTTTTTTGAATTGCTTTGCCGTCCTTCATAAGTGATACACGGCGAAGCATCAGCCGCTCACCGATCTTGACGGGAGATAGTTCGGTCTTCAGCTCTTCTGCGGATGCGGGCTTTGAGAAGACTGCTTTTCTGAGCACTCCCGCGCTTACCGCATCAAGGATGAGGCTGACGGCGTTATTTCTCGTTTCTGTCATTTGTCTTTTTTCTTTTCCCAAGGCATTTTGACTCGCGGCTCCTCGCGGTTCATTATGCGCTTGATATTGGGTATATGTCTGCAAACTATCACAACGGTGATAAGGAAGGCTATCGGCATTCGGAAGCCCGCCGTTGCGCCGTCACCGTACATGATGGTGTACCAAAGATCGATAAAGAGGGGCATAAATATCGCGGTCATTACCGAAGCCATCGAAACGAATCGGGTGCCTATCGCAATAATGGCAAAAACGATGAGCATAAGCAGGAATACGGGAGGATCGCAGACGAGCATCATTGCAAACATTGCAAGAACGCCTTTTCCGCCCTTGAAGCGGTAATAGATGGGGAAGCAATGTCCCATTACAACGAAGAGTCCCGAAATATACGCACCGGCGTATCCGAAAAAGAGGTAGCCGAAGCAAATAGGCAGAACGGTTTTGGCGATGTCTCCGAAAAGAGTGAGGAATCCGCCCGTCTTGCCGAACGTGCGGAACATATTCGTCATTCCCGCATTTCCGCTTCCGTGGGTGCGGATGTCGCTCTTGTATTTTTTTGTTGAAATAATTATTGCGGCATTTACGCTTCCGAGAAAATATCCCGCAACCATTGAAAGAACAACTGCAAGAGCCATCAGAAGCCAGAACCAGACAGATTCAGCAGTCAGGGAAAGCTTCTCCGTGACGATACCGAAAAGCCCGTTTTCGATTATCCTTACAAGCATTTAAAAGTCACCTCAAAAGTTGATTTTTGTTAAGAAAAACCAATATAAAAGATAAAACAAATCCAATATATATTATATCAAATCGCGAAGGAAAATTTATGATAAATTTGAAACTAAATTGTTATATAAACAATAATTTTTATTCAAGAAATTTGTCGAAATGAATTGCATTCAAGCAAGTTATATGGTATAATATATTTCATTAGCAAAGCAAAACCAAGAAAGGCTGTTTACTATGAAAAGATTAATGCTCGGAAACGAAGGCATCGCGCGCGGTCTTTACGAAGCGGGATGCGAGCTTGTTTCCTCTTACCCCGGCACTCCCTCCACGGAGATCACAGAATTTGCCGCAAAATATGCGGAGATAGATTGTGAATGGGCGCCCAACGAGAAGGTTGCGCTTGAGACCGCCTTTGGCGCTTCTCTTGCGGGACACAGAGCCGCTTGCGCTATGAAGCACGTTGGTCTCAACGTTGCCGCAGACCCTCTCTTTACACTTTCCTACACCGGAATCAACGGCGGACTTATCATCTTTGTTGCCGATGACCCCGCTATGCACTCCTCGCAGAACGAGCAGGATTCGCGCAACTACGCAATCGCGTCTAAGATCCCCATGTTCGAGCCCTCTGATTCTGACGAAGCGCGCAGAATGGTACATACCGCTTACGAGGTATCCGAAAAGTTCGACACTCCCGTTCTCTTCCGCATCTGCACAAGAGCGGCGCATTCGCAGAGCCTTGTGACCGAAGAGGATCGCAGAGAGCCCGTCGCGGTTCCTTACGAGAAGAAGCCCGCAAAATACGTTATGATGCCCGGCTATGCAAAACTGAAGCATCCCATAGTTGAAGAAAGAACGCTAAAGCTCACCGATTACGCCAACAATTCGGGAATCAACGAGATCAGCGGCACATCCGAGGAGCTCGGAATCATCACCTCCGGAATCTGCTATCAGTACGTCCGCGAGACCTTCTCCGAGGACGAGGCAAAGGTTCTCAAGATCGGAATGCACAATCCCCTTCCCACCGAGCTTATCAAGGATTTTGCGGCTTCGGTAAAGAGAGTCGTTGTCGTCGAGGAGCTTGACGACATTATCGAAAAGCATTGCAAGGCGCTCGGAATCGAAGTTGAAGGACGTAATCTCTTCTCCCCCATCGGCGAATATTCGCAGCAGACAGTCGCAAAAGCGTTCGGCAAGGCTCTGCCCGAAGCTCACGCTCCCGAGGCTCTGCCCGCGCGTCCTCCCGTTATGTGCTCGGGATGCCCGCACAGAGGTCTTTTCTACGTTATTTCAAAGATGAAACTGACAGTCCTCGGCGACATCGGATGCTACACCCTCGGCGCACAGAAGCCGCTCGACGCGCTTGATTCGGTGCTCTGCATGGGTGCATCGGTCTCGGGACTTCACGGCTTTGTAAAATCCACTCCCGGCGCGGAAAAGAAGACGGTTGCCGTTATCGGTGACTCGACCTTTATGCATTCCGGTATGACCGGACTTTGCAACATTGCATACAACGGAACCAATTCCACAGTTCTTATTCTCGACAACTCGATCACGGGTATGACGGGGCATCAGCAGAATCCCACAACCGGCTTCAACCTTCGCGGCGAGCCTGCGGCAAAGATCGACCTTGAAGCACTCTGCCACGCTCTCGGAATCAATCGTGTGCGAGTTATTGATCCTTACAACCTTGATGAATGCAAGACGGCTCTGACGGAGGAACTTGCGGCTGACGAGCCTTCCGTTATCATCTCGCGCCGTCCCTGCGTACTGCTGAAGTCGGTCAAGACACCGCCCGCAATGCACGTTGACAGCGACAAATGCCGTTCATGCCGCCGTTGCATGGGTCTTGGATGCCCTTCGCTCTCCTTCAAGGAAGGTAAAGCTGTGATTGATCAGACACTTTGCACCGGTTGCGGCGTTTGCGCTCAGCTTTGTGCATTTGACGCTATTAAGGAGGGTAACTGATATGAAGAGCACGAATATTATGATAGTCGGAGTCGGCGGTCAGGGCACGCTCCTTGCCAGCAAGCTTCTTGGAAAGATACTCATCGGCCTTGGATATGACGTCAAGGTCTCCGAACTTCACGGAATGAGCCAGCGAGGCGGAAGTGTTACCACTTACGTCAAGTATGGCGAAAAGGTATATTCGCCCGTCATCGAAAGCGGCGAGGCTGACTATATCGTTTCTTTTGAAAAGCTCGAAGCGGCTCGTTGGGCGCATTGCCTGAAGACCGGCGGCAAGCTCATTACAAATACGCAGGAGATCTCGCCCATGCCCGTAACCTCGGGCGCGGCTGAATATCCGACAGATATTCTTGATGCCCTTGCGGCTCGCGGAGTTGATATTGACGCATTTGACGCGCTCACTCCCGCGCTTGAGGCAGGCTCGCAGAAGGCAGTAAACATCGTCCTTATGGGCAGACTCGCGCGCCATCTCGGAATTGACGACGAGCTTTGGCTCGAAGCGATCAAAACGAGCGTTGCACCGAAATTCGTTGAGATGAATCTCAAGGCTTTCGAGGCAGGATATAACGGATAACATAAGAATTACAGGGAGTCGTATTTCGGCTCCCTATGTTATTTTATTAAAAAACTAAATTACTATTGACAAACGCTCTCAAAAGTGGTATGATTAATCTGTCAAATGACAATCCAATAAAAAAGGAGAAATGTTATGAAAAGAATCATTTCGATCGCACTCTCACTCCTCTTTATCATTGCAGCAATTCTTCCGCTTACCTCGGTAAGTGCTGCGGATAACAGCGTCCTCGACCTTCAGCCCGACGGTACCGTTGTATTCGTTCCCAACTTCAACGGCGAAGCAGGCATTTACGAGCCCGGTCTTCTTTCCGGTACTCCTCAGGTTGACGTTGACCCCACCAACCCCAACACCATCACCGTTCAGACCACCAATAACAAGACTGCTTCCTATTGGGGCGGCTTCATTGAGACACTTCCTCTCAACGAAAAAACTTGTTACACCATCTACTACACCGTTTCCCGTACCGGTAACCACTCCGTCGGTGTTTACGCTGACTCGGTATACGGCGCATACGGCTATCCCAACAAGATCAAGCTTATGAACAAGGGTAAGTCCCTCACCGGTCACGATTACGTTCAGTATTCTTCAGTCAGCGACACCATCTACTCCACCACAGACGCTCCTTCGGTTCAGGAATATGCTCTTGAAGTTAACGGCGTGAACAGCACCACCGCTATCTATATCAAGGACAACACCGGCAAGTACCTTCTCGTTGACCAGGGTCTTGAAGGACAGATTGAGTACTTTATGGCAGACGTTCTCGGTCTTTTCTTCTACTCCTATTATTCGGGTCACGTTGTAACCATCAGCGATTGCTACGTCGTTAAGGGACTTTCCTTCGGCGAGGTTGTATACCCCGAGACCACAGAGGCTCCCGCAACTACCGAGGCTCCCGCTACTACTGCAGCACCCGAGACCAAGGCTCCCGAAACCACCGCTGCTCCCGAGACCGACGCTCCCACCGAGGCTGCTCAGCCCGAAGCTACAAAGGCTCCCGCAGTTGAAACCAAGCCCGAAGAGCCCGCAAAGAAGTCCGGCTGCGGCGCAGTCATCTCCGGATCTGCAATCATCGCAACCGCAATTCTTGCAGTTCCCGTATTCGTTCGCAGAAAGAGAAAGTAATCTACATATCAAAACGCCGACTCGAAAGAGTCGGCGTTTTTTATTTTAAATATAAAATCTCCAAGGCTTGAGCCGGTCCTTTTCGTCGGCGTAGTCGATGCCGATGCGGGGGGATGTGTTTATTTCATCGGGAACAGTTCCGTCATCCTCGAGCCACAGCTCGTCCGAGAAGACAACGTCGGAGCCGTTGTGCTTGCGTTCGATCGCAAGCTTCTTCGTCAGCTTGCCGGGGCCGTTGGCGGTTTCTATACCTCGGATGAGTACCGCCTGCGGGTCGCCCTTTGCGCCCGTGACTATGTTGAGCATATTGTGCATACCGTAGCAGAGGTAGACGTAAACAGTGCCGCCCTTGTCCCACATCACCGAAGTGCGCGGTGTTTTGCCCTTTGAAGCGTGGCAAGCGGTGTCGTCCTCGCCGCGGTAGGCTTCGGTCTCGGTGATCCGATATTTCACCACTTCCCCGCTCTCGCTTCGTCTGCAAAGCAGCTTTCCGAGAAGTGCGGGAGCGACGTCGAGGACGTCGGCGGTGTAAAAATCTCTGCCGAGTCTTTTTGATCTATTCTTTTGTGCCTGATTCGCCTCGCGGCGTGCGGTAAAAAAGGAATCAAGAAGCTCTTTGCATTCCTTTTCGAGCACTCCGCGTTCGATAACGGTTTTGCATCCGAGAGGATAATCGAGGAGCGAGAAAAGCCCGCCGAGAGCGCCCATTTTCGTGTCTGACGCGCCGAAAACGACTCGGTCGAGTCTTGCATTGACGATCGCGCCCGCGCACATCGGGCAAGGCTCGAGGGTCACGTAAAGCTCGCATCCCGTAAGCCGCCAACCGCCGAGTTTTGCGCAAGCCTCATTTATGGCAAGTATCTCGGCGTGTGCAGTTGCTCCTTCTCCGCTCTCACGGCGGTTCCGGCCTCTGCCGATGATCTCTCCGTTTTTGACAATGACAGCGCCAACGGGGATCTCACCCGCATCACGTGCCGCTTCTGCCAGACGGAGGGCTTCATTCATAAAAACAATATCTTTTTCCGTCATATCATTGCATAAGTGGAAGCGTCAGCGCGTAGAAAACGAGGATTCCCGCAAGGACGAGCGACACGGCGATGTGGACGATCATCACAGGGTTGAAGAATCCCTTTGCAAGCTCTTTTCTCTCGAGGGTGTGCTTTTGAGTGGGAACTGCCGATGTCGCGGGCTCTGCGCGGCGAAGTGTCTTATACAAGAACCAACCGCCGATGGCGAGTCCGAAGCAGACAAGCGTCATATCGAGCATAAAGAGGAGCTTGTTGACCTGCTCGTCCTTGGCATTTTGCTCGTATACCACTTGCTGAATTACGCTGTAAAAGTTGTTGAAAAGATGGATAAAGGTCGGTGCCCAGATCGAATCGGTCTTGACGTAGACCGCGCCGAGAACTATGCCCGCAATAAATGTATAGAAGAACTGCGCAAAATTGCCGTGCATCAAGGCAAAGAGCAATGCGGAAAATAGGATGGCGGTATTCTTACCATAAGGCAAAAGGTTCGAGAGGATGCATCCGCGGAAGAGGAATTCCTCGCTGAGCGCGGGGACTATCGCAATCGAGATGAAGGTCATCAGAACGCGGACGGGCGAGGACAGCGGATCGCTCTCAAACAGCGGTCCGAAATCGATGAAAGATACCATAAAGGAATTGATATACGCCGCGCCGACAACGATGCCTATCGAGCCGAGTATAACGATGGGGGTATTCGGCTCAAGCTTTACGCCGAGGCGCATTGGCTCGGGGTCATCGTTTCGCGTCATAAACTTAAATACAAACGCGGGGATCAGAAACGATATGAGATATGCGAAAAGCGCGAGGGTCTGCTCGAAGGCGTAAAGAAGATCTGACGCGTTGATCCCGTGCTCGCGAGCAAAGGTGCGAAGCACTTGATCGAAAGCCGGGGCAACGCCGTATGCCACCGTCGAGATCGTCTGCAAGAGGATCGTGTTCAAAAGAACCGCTATCGCTATTCTGATGCATAGCTTTTTATATTTTATATTCTGCAAAAAATCGCCTCATTTCATAAATCGGATATAATAAAAGCCTCATTTCATAAATCGGATATAATAAAATTATACACCATAGCAGAACTTTTGTCAAGATAAAATTACAGAGCCGCCACAAGTGGCGGCTCTGTATATGTATTAAAGAATTAGTGAACGATGCAACGCTCGGTATCCTTGTCGAAGATGTGGAGACGGCTCATGTCGAAGGCAACCTTGATGGTGTCGCCTGCACGAGAGGTCGAACGAGAGGATACACGTGCGATGAGTCTGGTCTCCTCACCAACGTTGAGGTAGAGGTAGATCTCAGCACCCATAAGCTCGGTTACGTCAACGTAAGCCTCGAGCTGGCTGTCGGGATTGTTAGCAAGCTGGCTGGGCTCGTCGTGAATAGCCTCGGGACGGAGACCTGCAACAACTTCCTGACCGATATAATCCTTGAGGTCGGGGTTGTTAGCCTTCTCTGCGGGAAGCTTGATGGAGAGGTTCTCGAAGTTGAAGTATACGTCCTCACCCTTCTTCTCGAGCTTACCGTTGATGAAGTTCATCTGAGGTGTGCCGATAAATCCTGCAACGAAGATGTTTACGGGATAGTCATAGAGGTTCTGAGGAGTGTCAACCTGCTGGATAAGACCGTCCTTCATAACTACGATACGGGTTGCCATGGTCATAGCCTCGACCTGGTCGTGAGTAACGTAGATGAAAGTGGTTCCAACGTTCTGGTGAAGCTTGGTAAGCTCGGTTCTCATCGATGCACGGAGCTTAGCGTCGAGGTTGGAGAGAGGCTCGTCAAGAAGGAAAACCTTGGGCTTACGAACGATCGCACGACCAAGAGCTACACGCTGCTTCTGACCACCGGAAAGAGCCTTGGGCTTTCTGTCGAGAAGGTGGGTGATATCGAGGATTCGAGCAGCCTCTTCAACGCGGCGCTTGATCTCTTCCTTGGGAGTCTTGTTCAGCTTAAGGCCGAATGCCATGTTCTCAAATACAGTCATATGAGGATAAAGAGCGTAGTTCTGGAAAACCATCGCGATCTTTCTATCCTTAGGAGCTACGTCGTTAACGAGCTGGTCGCCGATAAAGAGTTCACCCTCGGTGATCTCCTCAAGACCTGCAACCATTCGAAGAGTGGTGGTCTTACCGCAACCGGAAGGACCTACGAGTACGAGAAACTCCTTGTCCTTGATTTCAAGATTGAAGTCCGAAACAGCGGTAACGCCGCCGGGATACTTCTTATAGATGTGCTTAAGGGATACACTTGCCATTTATAAAATTCCTCCTTGAATTAACGAGCAAACCGAGCACACGGTTTAATCTAATTTTTTCTTTATATATTGTACCAAATTTTCGCGAAAAATGGAAGATGTTTATTACCCAAAATTTCAAGGTCAAATTTGTGCAGTTTGCACAAATTGTGTCTAAATGTTGCGAAAATGGGGCAGTTTATGAATTTTGCGTGACTTTGCGTGGTAAATTAAAATTACTTTTCAGAAATTACTTCTCTTCTTTGAATCGCATTGTAAGCGCAATTCGATTGCGCTTGGTGTCGACCTCGAGGACCTGAACGCGGACGATATCGCCGACGGAAAGCACCTCGGAGGGATGCTTTATGAACTTATCGCAGATGCGCGAGATGTGAACGAGTCCGTCCTGATGAACGCCGATGTCAACGAATGCGCCGAAGTCGATAACGTTGCGGACGGTTCCCGTCATGACCATACCGGGCTTGAGCGAGTTGATATCAAGAACGTCGTCGCGGAGAATGGGAGCATCAAAACTGTCACGGACGTCACGTCCGGGCTTTTCAAGCTCTTCGACAATATCGTTGAGAGTGGGCTCACCGATGCCAAGCTCGGCACAGATCTTTGCTTTGCCTTCCTTTGCGACCTTGTTGCCGAGAAGCTTTACGCCGCCCGTGCGGATCTCGGATTCATCATAGCCGAACATACCGAGAAGACCGCGTGCTGCAGCGTAGGACTCGGGGTGGACGCCCGTGCAGTCAAGGACTTCATCGGAGCCCGAAACGCGGAGGAAGCCCGCGCACTGCTCGAATGCCTTTGCACCGAGGCGCGGAACCTTGAGAAGCTCTGCGCGCGATTCAAACTCGCCGTTCTCCTCGCGGTACTTAACGATGTTCTTTGCAACGGGAGTGCTGATTCCCGAAACGTAGGAAAGAAGCGAATAGGATGCGGTGTTGAGGTCGATACCGACCGAGTTTACACAGTCCTCGACAACGCCGGTGAGTGCACCGTCAAGGCGTGCCTGCTTCATATCGTGCTGATACTGACCGACGCCGACCGACTTGGGATCGATCTTAACGAGCTCTGCAAGGGGATCCTGCAGACGGCGTGCGATGGAAACCGCGGAACGCTGGGTCACGTCGAAATCGGGAAATTCCTCGGCTCCGAGTTTGGAAGCGGAGTAAACGGATGCACCCGCTTCGCTGACCATAATGTATTTGCAATCATAACCGCCGTCGCGGAGAAGACCGGCAATGAAGATCTCGCTTTCCTTCGATGCGGTACCGTTACCGATAGCGATAACGTTTACGCCGTACTTGCGGATAAGACCGGTTACGATCTTGGTGCTCTCGGCGATCTTCTGCTGGGGCTTGGTCGGGAAGATAACGGCGGTGTCGATGACCTTGCCGGTGCGGTCAACAACTGCGAGCTTACAGCCTGTACGGTAGCCGGGGTCGAAGCCCATAACGGTCTTGCCGCGGAGAGGCGGCTGCATAAGAAGGTGCTTGAGGTTGTCCGAGAAGACCTTGATCGCGCCCTCGGAAGCATTGTCGGTAAGATCGTTTCTGATCTCGCGCTCAACGGAGGGAGCGATGAGACGGTCGTAGCTGTCCTCAACTGCCTCGGCAACGTAAGCCTTTGCGGGGCTTTCGTTCTGCTTGATGAACTTGCGGTAGAGATAGGTCTTGACTATATCGTTGGTCAGCTCGAGAGTGACCTTGAGGAAGCCCTCCTTCTCTCCTCTGTTGATGGCGAGGATGCGGTGGGGGAGGATCTTCTTGACCTTCTCATTGAAATCGTAATACTGCGCGTAAACCGAGTCCTCTTCCTTTGCGGCTTTTGAAACGATCGCGCCGTGCTCCATTGTGAGAGTACGAACCGATTTACGGCAGGATGCGTTATCCGAAACGTTCTCGGCGATGATGTCCTTTGCGCCTGCGAGAGCGGCGGCAACATCGGGAACGCCCTTTTCTTCGTCGATATACTCTGCGGCGATCTCCTCGATGGGCTTTTCGTATTCCTCTCTCTGCTCAAAAAGAAGATCGGCAAGGGGCTCGAGTCCGCGCTCGCGTGCGACGGATGCGCGGGTCTTTCTGTGGGGACGGTAGGGACGGTAGATATCGTCGATCTCGGTGATCGTCTGCGCCGCGTCGATAGCGGCAACGAGTTCTTCCGTCAGCTTGCCCTGAGCGTCGATAAGGTTCTTTACCTCCTCGCGGCGCTTTGCGATTCCGCGAAGGTAGGTGAGTCTGTCAAAAAGGTCACGAAGAATAGTATCGTCAAGCGAGCCGGTCACCTCTTTACGGTAACGCGCGATAAAGGGGATGGTGTTACCCTCGTCGATAAGCTCGACGGTCTTGACCACCTGTTCTTCTTTCAGGTTAAATTCCTCTGCAAGGATCTGTTCGATTGTCATTTATGTTCTCCTAAAAATAATATACCTTTTTTAGCCAATTGTAAAACTGCGTTTTACAATTGAAAACCCGCGCGGCGGGGGAACGCGCGCTTATCGCCGCCGCCAAAATCAAGGATTTTGACGGCTCCCCTCGGCGCCCGGGCTCGCCCGGCTCGCCTGAGAGGTGTTTTTTCGGTCGGCAAAGCCGCCGAAAAAAGGGGTTTTATATAATTCGCGTATTTTTACAATCGGCTGATAATATGCGTTTTACTTTGCGGCTTCTGCAAGAAGCGCTATCTCCGCCTCGGTCAGATAGCGCCATTCTCCGCGTCCGAGCGAGGGATCGAGAGGCAGCGGACCGAAGCTTATCCTTTCAAGATACGTGATCTTGTTGCCGACGGCACCGAACATCTGCTTGATCTGATGATACTTGCCCTCGTGGATGGTTATCACGCCCTCAAATTCGCTTTCTGAGTTGATTTCGCAAGGTTTGGTGAGATAGCCTCCCTCAATATGTACGCCCTCACAGAGGCGTTTTTCGTCGCTCTCCGAAAGGGGTGACTCGCAACGGTATCTGTATGATTTCGGGACGTGGCGGGCGGGGGCGAGAAGTCTGTGCGACATTTCTCCGTCGTCGGTCAGGATCATCATACCGAGCGTGTATTTATCAAGTCTTCCGCAAGGGTGTACGCGTGCACCGTCTGCGGGCAAAAGCAGGTCTGTGACGACGGGAGCGTTTTTATCCTCCGTCGCGCTGACATAACCCTCGGGCTTGTTGAGCATAATGTAGATATGCTCACGGTAGTTGACCGTCTTACCGCAGTATACGACGGCGTCCTTATCGGGATCGACCTGAAGCGCGGGTGTTTTCGCGGGAGTGCCGTTGACGGTGACTCTACCGCCGCGCACAGCCTTTGAGATCTCGCTGCGGCTGGCAAGTCCCGCGTTTGCTATTAACTTGTCAAGTCGCATCGTAAACCTCCTACGGATTAAAAGCAATGATGACAGCGCAACCGAATATCAGAACGCCGAGTCCGAACGAGATCCAGAAATCACGGCGGGCGTAATAGTCCTTCATAAAACCACCTCCGCGGTTATTATGCACCTGTTGCGCTAACTTTATTATTATACCACAAAATATGGGATTTGTAAAGAACTTTTTGACGAAAAAAGACGTTCACGCGGAACGTCTTTCGATTTATTCAGCATACTTTTCGTAGTCCATCGGATACCAAAGCGACTCGCCTGTTTCGGGGTTGTAGCGATAGATTCCGAGAGCGGAACCGCAGTAGAGTTCGCCTTCGAACCAAACGATGGAATCAACACCGATTTGATAAAAGATATTCGATCTGATTAAAACTTCGGTTTTGCCATCTCTGGTCATTTTGGTTATACTTTGATCTGTGACAAAGTATAAATCGTCGCCGTCCTTGCAATACCCCCAAGTCTCACCCGCAAATCTTGCGACTTCGGTAAGAGAAAGCTCGTAGCCTTCATCATCGTCATCAGCATCCCATATCACATCAAAGTCATAAATTATAGTTTCTCCGTCGGTAATATATTCATCTCCTACACTGATAGTCGGAAGCACCGATACTATAACAGCATTGTCATTGTCCTCTTTGATAATATATCTACAGTTCTCCTTTGAAAGCAGACGAATAATAGGCTCCTGTCCATCGGGGTAATGCGAACTTGCATGCGAAAACCAACGGAGCCATCCGTCGTGCCACAAATAGGCACCTATGAGATATCCGTGATTAAAATGAACGTATTTGGTCGCACTCAGATCTTCATTGCCGTTTTCAAACACTAATTTACCATCTTCAAGCTTAAGAGTGCATCCGTAGCCCTTCCATTCGTATTCAGCATTAATTGCATCATAATACAGTTGCTCGTCAAACGCCTCGGGCGACATTTTCGTCAGCTTGGGGTAATCTTTTGAGGTAACCTCAATCGAATTCGGCGCGGAGCATGATGAGGCAGTAAGTAAAGAAAGAATTAATAAGATAACTATGACCGTTTTCTTCATTTTCGCGCTCCTTTATGATGTAATTATGTTTTTGTAATTATTACTTACAAATTTATTTTATCATAAATACCAACGTATGTCAACGACTTTTTTCTCATTTCATCTTGACATTCTACTAAAAATATGAGATAATAATACTAATAAAAAATAAACATTCAAGGAGATCACACTATGAGCTTTGAATACAAATTTCACAAGTCCCAAGAGGTTCTGCACTACGGCTGCGAAAAGCCTCGCGCTTATTTCGTTCCTTACCACAGCGAGGCATCTGCGCTGACCGACAACCGTGCGGCAAGTGCGCGCTTCTTCTCGCTTTGCGGCGATTGGGATTTCAAATTCTATCCCGTTCCCTCGATGATCGAGGATTTCACCGCCGAAGGCTTCTGCACCTGCGGATTTGACAAGATGACCGTTCCGCGCTCCTGGCAGACCGTTCTCGGCAAAGGATACGACACACCCAACTACACCAACGTTAACTACCCCTACCCCGTTGATCCTCCCCACGTTCCCGATGCGAATCCTTCGGCTCTTTATGCTCGCAGCTTTGAGCTTACCGAGGATTATCTTTCGGGCAAGGAGATCTACATCAACTTCGAGGGCGTTGACTCCTGCTTCTACCTTTACGTCAACGACGAGTTCGTAGGATACAGCCAGGTCAGCCACATGACCAGCGAATTCAAGATCACGGACAAGCTCCACGCAGGCAAGAACACCATCAAGGTTCTCGTTTTCAAGTGGTGCGACGGTTCCTATCTTGAGGACCAGGACAAGTTCCGTTATTCCGGCATCTTCCGCGAGGTCTATCTCCTTGCACGTGACAAGGCTCACATTTCCGACCTTTTCTGCCGTCAGAGCATCAATGCGAAATACACTCAAGCTGTTCTCAAGGTTGAGGCAGAGCTTACGGGCAAGGCGCAGATCGACTACAAGCTCCTCGACCCCAAGGGTCGCGAGGAGAGCGGCGGCTCGATCACCCTTGACGGAAGCGGCGCGTTTGAAATGCTCGTTGCTAACCCCAGACTCTGGTGCGACGAGGATCCCGAGCTTTACACCCTCGTTATCAAGTGCGGTGAGGAATACATCGTTCAGTTCATCGGCTTCCGAACCATTGAGATCAAGAACCGTATCGTTTACATCAACGGTCAGAAGGTCAAGGTTCACGGTGCTAACCGCCACGACAGCCATCCCATTCTCGGCTCGGCTACTCCCACCGATCATATGCTCGAGGATCTTTACATCCTCAAGCGCTACAACTTCAATATGATCCGTACCAGCCACTACCCGAACGATCCCCGCTTCTATACCCTTTGCGACAAGCTCGGCTTCTTCGTTTGCGACGAGACCGACTACGAAACTCACGGTATGCAGCGCATCGGCGACTGGGATTACTTCTCCCGCGAAGAGGCGTGGACCGAATCGCTTCTCGACCGCGTTCAGCGTATGTTCGAGCGCGACAAGAACCACCCCTCGATCATTATGTGGTCGCTCGGAAACGAATCGGGGCTCGGCGAGAATCAGGAGAAGATGTCGGCTTACATCAAGTCGCGTATGCCCGGCGCAATGGTTCATTGTGAGGATGCTTCAAGAAGACTCTGGAACCCCAACACCAAACCCGGTGTTATTAAAGATGCAGGCAAATATACCGGTCACTACGAGCTTGATTGGTACGACGTATCGAGCCGTATGTATCCTTCCTTCGCGGAAATGAAGGAATATCTCACCGATAAGAAATATACGAAGCCCTACTTCCTTTGCGAATACTGCCACGCTATGGGTCTCGGCCCCGGCGACCTCAAGCAGTATTGGGATCTCATTTACGCGAACGACCACTTCTTCGGCGGATGCGTTTGGGAATTCATCGACCACTCGGTTGCAACCGGTGACGACATCTACCGCGATCCCCACTACGTATACGGCGGCGATTTCGGCGATTTCCCGCACGACGGCAACTTCTGCGTTGATGGTCTCGTTTACCCCGACCGCCGTCCTCACACGGGCATCAAGGAGCACAAGGCGGTGCTCAAGCCCTTCGTTATCAGCGAGGTTTCTGCAGACGGATCCTTCCGCATCAAGAGCCGCCGCTATTACACTTCTCTCGAGGATCTTTACCTCTACTGGTCCGTTGAGTGCGACGGCAAGATCGTCCGCGACGGCGTAATTAATGAACTTAAAGTCGCTCCTCAGCGTTCGAGAAAGTACAAGCTCGATCTTGAAGGTCTCAAGCTTGAGGGCATTTGCACCATCAACTTCTCGGTTCGTCAGATCAAGTCCACTCCTTGGGCTGAGGCGGGATATGAAGTCGGATTCCATCAGGAAGAGCTCGCGGTTGCTCCCAGAGCGTGCGTTGACGCAGCTGCAAAGACTGCTCCCGTAAACGTTTGCGAGAATGATAAGGCTATCTTCGTCAAGGTCGGCGAGACATCCTATAAGATCTGCAAGAGCTGCGGTCTTGTTGCATCCATCAAGGGCAACGGCAAGGAAATGCTCGCATCTCCCATCAAGCCCACTGTCTTCCGCGCTCCTACCGATAACGACCGCCGTATCAAGAACGATTGGTTCAACAACGGATTCGACCGCACCGACGTCAAGTGCTATTCCGTAGCAATTGAAAGTGCCGACGAAAACGGTGCCGTTATCAAGGCTTCCCTCTCGCTCGGCGCAAAGCTTCTTGCTCCCACCGCAAAGATCGAGGCTACTTACAAGATCGACGCAGCAGGTGAGCTTGCCGTTGCAATGGAAGTTAAGGTTGACGCAAAGCTTCCCGCACTTCCCCGCTTCGGCGTTCAGTTCAATATGCCCGAGGGCAGCGAAAAGCTCGAATACTTTGGCAGAGGCCCCGGTGAGAGCTACGTTGACCTTCGCAACTCCACATACCTCGGCAAGTTCAGCGAAAGAGTTGTCGATCACTTCGAGCACTACGTTCGTCCTCAGGAGAACATGGCTCACACCGACACCGAGTGGGTTGCAGTTACCAATGAGAGCCGCCACGGTCTTCTCTGCCTTGCAGACGGCAAGTCGCTCTCCTTCAACTGCTCGCACTTCACGCCCCACCAGATTGCAAGCACCAAGCACGACTATGAGCTTGTTCCGATGAAGGAAACCGTTGTCAACATCGACTACAGACACACCGGTATCGGCTCGAACTCTTGCGGTCCCGCTCTCCTTCCCGAATTCAGATTCGACGAGAAGGAATTCACCTTCAAGTTCCGCCTCACCCCTGCAGTAATGGGCAACGTTGATCCCTTTGCAAAGCTCAAATAATCAAGGGGAAGCATTATGAAAAAAAGAATTATTGCCGCTATTGCTCTTCTGGCTCTTTTCCTGATCGCGGTCTGTTCTTGCGCTGAAGAAGGCTACGGCTTTGCCGGCACGAGCTATATTTATGAAAAGCCCGTGGGCGACGGCGCGTTTGTCATCAACATAAACGAGGACAATACCTTCAGCTACCTCGCTGACGTTGACGGAAACTATGCAAACGGAAGTTGGGATTACGCGGACGGAGTGCTTACGCTCACCGAGATCAAAGAAGACAACACAGAAGTTGTGAATTACTTTGTGATTGAGGAAAGCACCATTATCTTCATCGCTCACGGCTCGGATAACTTTGCCTGGCCGACCGAGCTTGAGGACGGCGACCGCTTCTTTGATATGAGATCGAAATAAAATGCCTCCTATCAGTGTTCTTATCAAGCCCGCATCGTCGCTTTGCAATATGCGGTGCAAATACTGCTTCTACGCCGACATAACCGACAACCGCGAGGTGAAGTCATATGGCATTATGTCGGAAGAAACGCTTGAAAATCTTATCAAAAAAGCTTTTGATTACGCAAGCAGTTCGGCTACCTTCGCCTTTCAGGGTGGAGAGCCGACCCTTGCGGGGCTCGACTTTTACCGCAAGCTGCTCGAGTTTGAGAAAAAGTATAACGTAAATAATATTCCTGTTCAGAATGCCATTCAGACCAACGGCTACGTAATCGACGAGGAATGGGCAAAGTTCCTTGCAGATAATAGATTCCTTGTCGGTCTTTCAATGGACGGAACAAAGGATATTCACGACTCTCTCCGCGTTGATGCGGCGGGAAAGGGTACTTTCTCGCGCGTGCAGAAAACTGCAAGGTTGTTTGAAAAATTCGGAGTTGAGTTCAACATTCTCTGTGTCGTCAACAACTTCATTGCGCGCTCGCCGAAGAAGGTGTATGACTCACTCAAGGGCTATGGATTCATTCAGTTCATTCCCTGCCTTGACTCGTTTGACGGTGAAAAGAAGGTCTATTCTCTGACTCAGGAACGCTACACGGAGTTCCTTAAAGTAACTTTCAACGAATATTACAAGGATTTCTGCGCGGGACATCCGGTCAGCGTCCGTAATTTCGACAACTACGTAGGTATGCTTCTCGGCAGACCGCCCGAGAATTGCGCTATGGCAGGCGTTTGCACCTGTTACACGGTAGTTGAAGGCGATGGAAGCGTTTTCCCCTGCGACTTTTACGTTCTTGACGAATGGAAGCTTGGTAATATAAACGAGAATTCCTTCACCGAGCTCATCACGGGAGATATGGCAAAGAAATTCGTCGGCGTTTCCACACACCGCAACGAGGAATGCAAGGAATGCCGATGGTATCCCCTATGCCGCGGCGGATGTAGGCGCGAGCGTGAGCCGATAATCGATGGCATCCCCTCGCTCAACCGCTTCTGCGAATGCTACAAGAAATTCTTCGACGCTTGCTATCCGAGAATGGAAGAAATAGCGATCAGGATTCAAAGGCAATACAGATAACAAAATGCAGTACTCTTAAAAGACCATTTATTATAAAGAACCCCGACGGATCTTTATCTGTCGGGGTTCTTTATGCAGTTAGATAGATTTGATTATATAAGGCAGATTAATCGTCAGTAATTTCTTCCACATACTCTTCATAGATATCCGTGCTCACTTTGTAATTCTCATATGCTGTAATACTCAAAACAAGCAAGAGTAACTGTATAACAATCAAAATTGCAGTAATAATTCCAATCACTTTCCATATCTTACGAGTTCGATTATTTTTTACAACCAACTGCTCATTAATTCTGGATAACTGTTCTGCGATAACATCAATATTTTCATTTTGATTAATGGGCGAGCCTAACAATTGGCTGACATCAACCTCAAATACACCAGCTATTTTTTGAAGCATTTCTGCATCGGGGACGGAAAGACCTTTCTCCCATTTAGAAATAGTTTGCCGCACCACGTTTAATCTGATCGCCAATTCTTCTTGTGTAAGTCGTTTGGTTTTGCGCAGAGCCTTAATATTTTCATTAAGCATAATTGATTCCTCCTCGTTGGAATGAGTTAATTTTATCACAGAAGGATCATTTCGTCAAGCAACGCATATTAACATCCATATTAAAAAGCTTTGGCAACGTATTCTATTTTTTATTCCGGCTTATAATTTATAACCGCAATAAACATTTCCTTTGCTCGGGTATGATTGGTTTCGGAGCCCTTGCGTGTGATTGAGTTTTTCATACGCAGACAGAGGACCGTTTCCTTGGGGATAGCGGCGAGAACCTCGGCATTCGCTTTGGCGAAATCGGTATCCCAGAACATAACGGCATATGAATCTATCGCGTATTCGGGCTTTGCCCCGAGCGTGTCCTCAAGCTTGCAGAAAACGCCCTTTGCGATGTCGTCGTAAAGCCACTTTTCCATAAGGCAGAAAGAATACTCGCCCGTCTGCATCAGGCGGTTGAATGAGGTATACTCCTGTGTGTTGATGTGGGTATTGATCTCGGGAATATCCGCTCCCGAACCGATCTCCGCTTTACGTGCCTCGATCTGCTCCTTGGAATAAATATTCAGTGCGGCGAATTCGACCTTTTTGGTGCCGTCGCCGTCAAAATCATAGGGCATTACTTCCTCGAATTTGGCAAGGATCTCCTCGTAATTCGGTACGGTCGTGAGGTAGGACGAGCCCGCGTACATCAGCGTGACGTCATCGGAAACGTTTCCGCACATCTGAATACACATGATACATACAAGGAAGATTGCCGCAACAACTGTGATGACCTTCCACTTATGATAAAACCAAAAGTTATCGAGCTTTTCATAAATGCCGCCCTTTATAACTATTTCCTCTGCTTGGAGCTTATCGTCCTCGCGGTTGTATTGAGGTTCTTTACCGGGTGCGTATTGCTTCATTTTTACCTCGCTTTCTTGGGGTTGCAGCTCTCGCAGGGGACGCCCGTCTGGCAGAGTCCGCAGACCGCGTATCCGTCGTAGCCGTAGCGTTCGTGATCGAGTTTTTTAATGACATCAGCATGGTATTTCATACAGAGCACTTTGTTGTGTCCCTTTTCGGTGATAGCTCCGGCGGGGCAACGCTTGATGCACGCTCTGCAGCCATCCTTTGCCATGCAATATTCGTTATATGTACTGTATTTGCGTTCAGTCGGTTCGAGGCGGAGTTCCACGATAACCGACCCGAATCTGCCTGCCTTGCCCTTTTCGGTTATAAGACCGTCGCAAAGCCCGAATGTACCAAGCCCCGAAATATACGCCGTGTGTCTTTCAGACCAATTCGAGATCTTCACAAATCTCTCGCTCTCCCCCCATGAAAACTCATCCGAGCACATCGGTGCGACAGCTTCAAAGCCGAAAGATCTCAAATGCTCCTCAAGAGCCTTGGCAAGACGGCGGTTACAATCCTCGCCGTGGACG
This sequence comes from Eubacteriales bacterium, assembly GCA_045541375.1. Classification (GTDB taxonomy): domain Bacteria; phylum Bacillota; class Clostridia; order Oscillospirales; family CAG-272; genus CAG-390. Next base: position 29,134 of record JAZQJB010000050.1, read on the forward strand.
CGGTTCATAGTCCATTCAAGTGGAGGGCAATCATTTTTTGCGCGGGTCTTCTCTTTTGTATCATCCGTCTGCGGCAAGAACCAACTGATGACGCTGATGTTTTCGGGATCAAAGGAACGTCCGAAAGCCGACTCGAGCCATTCGGCGGGAGTGCGGTATAAATCGGGATCAATGTGTTCTTTATAAAAATCATAAAGCGCGTCGCTGCCCTTGCTGAAGCCGACAATGGGTTCGGCGAAGGCAAAGCCGGGAAGCTCCTTTAGATTGTTGTTCTCAAGAAGCGCCATGTGTGATTTTATGAAATTTTCGATATAAATATTGCTTACTTTCATTTTAACACCGCCTTTTTATGTATTATAGCATATTTACGAAAAAAAATCAAGGCATCTCGGGGGAGATGCCTTGAAATATTTATTATCAGTCAATGGGCTTCATTGTGGGGAAAAGGAGGACGTCGCGGATGGAGGCGGAGTCGGTGAGGAGCATTACGAGTCTGTCTACGCCGAAGCCAAGGCCGCCTGTGGGGGGCAAGCCGTACTCGAGGGCGGTGATGTAGTCGTAATCTACCTGTGCCTTGCACTCGGGGTCCTGTGCCTTTCTCTCGGCTACCTGACGCTCGAAGCGTTCTCTCTGGTCGATGGGGTCGTTGAGCTCGGAGAATGCATTGCCGAATTCGGTTGCGTTGATGAAGTACTCGACACGCTCGGTGAATGCGGGATTTTCGGGCTTTCTCTTTGCAAGCGGGCTGTTCTCGACGGGGTAGTCATAGAT
>JAZQJB010000051.1:0-2976 GCA_045541375.1 Eubacteriales bacterium
CCGAAAAAACACCTTTTAGGCGAGCAAGGCGAGCACGCGCGCCGAGGGGAGCCGTCAAAATCTTCGATTTTGGCGGCGGCGATAATGGCGCGCATCCCCGCAGAGCGGGGCAATTGTAAAACGAAGTTTTACAATTGGATAATTATTTTTCAAGCGCCAAGAGATTATCAAGGAGCTTCGGGAGAAGCACATTTTGCACTCTTGTCGAGATCTTCTTCATTTGAGAAGAAACGGTGTTTCTGCCGTTGAGTACCATATCTCTGGGAGCCTGATGCACCGATTCGATATTCTTGGTGTAAAGCACGCCCGCATCGACCTTGACGTTCTCATAGATCATATCGAGCATTCTCCAGGAATCGCTGTCCTCGAGGTATCTGCCCTTGAGAGCAACCTCGTAATATGTAGGAACAACCGACTTGTAGCTTTCGAGAGCCATTGCCTCAAGAACTGCACCGAGCATCTGCACTCTTTCCGTATCCTTTGTGAGAACGGAGGTAATACCGATGGAGGTGAACTGGTCGTGCAGGAAGGTGTGGTAATTTTCCTGATTCTCGTCATACTTCGGCATAGGAATAATGCCGTATTCATCCTGCATAGTAACGAACTGCTCTGTCTCAACGGAGCCAAGACGCATCGTTGCGGTGCCGACGGTACCGGAGGTGAAGAGGTTCGACATAGCGGTCTGCTTGCCGTCATCGCCCGAGGAAGTATCGAACCAAGCGTTGGATTCGTTGAAGAGAACGATCAGCTTATCGACTACGTTGCTCATTTTTTCGATATCAAGGCTGAATACCAGCAGATTGTCTGCATCCTTGCCGAGGATCGTAAGATCACAGCTCGACCAATAGGGGTCGATGTAGCTGAGGCTCGAGCTTGCAAAGCCTACGGTATCACCCTCGGAAACCGTGCCGGAGCCGTCAGCGTCCTTATAAAGATCCTTCGAGAGCTGGATCTGATAGTCAAGGGTCCATCTGCCCTCGTCAACGACGGTATAAAGATTTTCATACTGAGCTGCCTGAAGCAGATTCTTATTATAGAATGTAATGAACATAAGGCGGTAGAGCGAAAGTGCGATGGCACCGGTTGCAAGATACTGCGAATTGCCGATGGATGCGCTTTCGTTGTAGCCCTGCGACCAATAGATCGCATCGAGATCAAGATATTCACATTCGGTGAGATCAAGGAAGATATTTTCGCTTGTGTACATAATTGTGGAGTACGTACTGTTCGCGGCAATATCAAAATAGGTCTCGCCGCTCGAAGCAGCGTTGCGGAGTTCGGTGGAAACAAGGTAAGCATCGCCCGTGAGCTTGATGCTTTCAAGGTTGACGCCGAGCTGCTGCATTACTTTTTCGTTTCTCTTGTATATAGCGTCATTGACCATTGAACCGTTCTGGTCATCTACCCACAGCTCATCGCTGACGAACGCGGCGTCGCGGCTGAGGATGGTCACGGTCTCGCCCTTGTAGTCGAGATCTTCGGGAAGGGTTGCGCTCTTGAGCTCGGTTTCGACGGGCTCGGTGACGGCATCGGTGCCGGAGGGCGCAACGGTTGCCTCGGGGGCGGTGGTGTCATCGGTGCCGACGTTTGTTTCTGCGCAGGAAACTGCCATCGGGAGCACCATAAGACATGCAAGAATGAACGCTAAAATCTTCTTTGTCATAATAATGATTCCTTTCAAAAATGATTTTTAGGGAAGTTTAGCTAATTTTTTGTTTATCGCTGTTATATTTTTTGCAAGAACGGAGGAAAATTTCTCCCCGCCGGCAAGCGCATTGCCCGCCGCGCCGTAAGTGGCTTCCTTCAAACCCGCATAATATCCCGCAAAGGTGCGCTCGAAGGAGAACTCCGCCTTCTGCGAGAGGATCTTATGAAGAGTAAGGCAGGAGTTGTTATCGCGAATATGATCCAGATTCGATACCGATCTGTACTGATCCCTTATCCAATCGCCCGAAGCGGCATTCAGCGCGGTAAGCCAAATGCTCGTCTGCTCAAGGCGCGTGTTGGTTGCGGGGATGCAGATGACGGGGCGGCTTTCCGAATATGCGCCGAGATTCTTTTCGGACGGGAGAGTGAGAAGTCCCCACTCGATCGGATCGTCATAAAGTTCGGTCATTTCGGAGAGAGTTCCGAGATAGAAGGGAACCTTGCCCTCGGTGAACTTATCGCGCGAGGATACCGAGCCCTGCTCGGGGGTATAAAAGTTCAGTTTTGCGATCGACTCGATCAGCGCATCGACCTCGAGAGCGGTGACGTCCGACATTGTTATCTTCGCAACGCCCGCGGTGTTCTTCGAGGTAAATTCGAATCCCGCAAGATATGCGGCAAGCTCGCCGAGAAGAGTGTTATTTCCGCCCTCGACCGCCATATCCGCCGCGCGGTCGGAGATCGAAGCAGATGCCGTGAGCAGCATCTCCCAGGACATTTTTCCGTCAAGAGCCGCCTCATAAAGCATCTTTGCGTTATCCGCGCCGACAAGGGTGCGGTTGAAATAGATCGCGTAAAGACTTTCGGGAGCATCTGCGCCCGCACCGAGCTCGAAATATCTCGTCATTCCGATATTTCCGCCCTGCGGGCCCTCGGTCACGTCATAAAAAGGAAGCGAACGCATATCCTTGAGAAGTCCCTTTGTAAGGAACTTGCAGGCATCTGCGGGGGTGAGCACGAGAACGTCGAGATAATACTCGCTGTCTGCGCCCGAGGATACCGCCACGCGGACGTCCTCATAAAGCTTGTCGCTTGTGACCTTGCCCTCATATATTGTACGCACGCCCGAGGAATATTTTTCCTCGATCATCGCGTTTCTCTTTGTTCTCGCCGCGTAAAGAGGCGAATCTTCATCAGAGAAGATCACGTCCACGGTGTTATCCGCCGCGGCATAGATCAGATTGAAGCCCGCAATGCTGATCGGCGTGCCGAGCTGCTCGAGCCTTTCCTCAGCCTCCTCGATCCTCGAGGGGAAGGTGACAAGTCGGA
>JAZQJB010000052.1:0-23730 GCA_045541375.1 Eubacteriales bacterium
CTTTGCCTCTTCCTCTGTCTGCTTCTCGCGAAGCTGCTTTTTGTATTTGGCGACATCGGATGCGGCGTCATCGAAAGTTTTCTTTGTGACGTAGCCGTCCTTTTCGGGATCGTAGGCTTCGAGTGCTGCGAGCTTTTCTTCGGGTGTCATTTTGTCGTAGTTTTCGATCTTGATTTTCATTTATTCTCCTTGCGCTTTTAGGTGATCTCCCACCGTTAATTTGCATTTTTAGAGAGGTTCTTTCCTCTTTTGTGCGATTTAAGGCTTCTCTGCCGTATAAATATAAAAACGCCAAGCACCGAGATTTACTCGATCACTTGGCGTTCTACTGACGCTCTGTTACAATATTTGTTTTTCCGGCCTCGGTGTCAATATCGACCAATGACTTACACTTCGAGCAGCGTATCTGCGCCTGCCCTCTGAGGTCCATCAGCCGACGGTTGCACTTCGGGCACCGTATCTGTTTTAGTGGCATTCTTTTTCTCCTGTTCTTTATTCCAAGCCATACCCTGCAGGTATGCGCTTTCGGGATCCGCGAACATACCGCAAGCCGCATAAGCAACCTCGGGATGGATCTTCGGATTGTTCAGCATTGCGATAAGCACCTGCGACTTCGACGCGATATTCTCGTAATTTCGGCGTGTGAAGTGAGGCACTATGTCGGCAAGTCTGAGGCTTGTACCGCCCTTATCGCGAAGGATGCGGAGAACGATCTTCAGCGTTTCCTTCTCCGAGCAGATAAATATCGCCTCGGTCGCCTTTGCCCTTGCTTCGGCTGCTTCCCAGCCGTCGCGGAGTATGACCGCGCTTCCCGTGTCGCTCGTGCTCGTTCCGCCGTTTCGGTTGGGAACGCCGCAAACGGTCAAAATCGTCTGACAAAGATCGTTTTTCAACGTCTGAACGTCGCTCTGACTGAGTGGCGCGGAAAGATATTTTGCATCAGCGCCGGGAGGAAGCAGGAGCATTTTAAGCTCGTTGAGCTCATTATACGTTTTTCCGTCCACCTCCGCACCGGTCACGGCGAGGAAGCTGTTGACAAACTGCACGATGTCATCAAGGCGGTTGCTCTGCAGCTCGTCGAGGGCGTCGATCAACGGCAGCGCGGGCTCGAACACTCCAAGCCGCGCGTTTTCGGCGGGGTATTCGACTATCGGGATCATACCGAGCGGATTCGCTTTCACGATAACATCGCCGCCCGTTTCGTATTCAAAATACAAGCGGTCAGTATAAACGCAGTTTAATTCGGTATTGTCCGCGCGCTGAGTATAGGTCACCGACATCACGGGACGCTGATAAATATCGTTGCTGTAAACAACAAACGTGCCGCGCGGGTCGAGCGAATACTGTCGGAAGGGCGGCTCGTCGCCTTCCTTGCTCCACTTTTTGTTTGGCAGAGTCAGACGGTAGCCAAGCCCCGCCACGTACATCCATTCGGCGAGCGAAGAATCGCACTCCGCCTTGTTCGCGTCGGACATATAACCGTTGAGAGCGTTGATGTCCGCCGCCAGCTTGTCATCTGCCTCGTTTGCAGAGGAATTTTCACGACGCACGTACTGTATCGGCTCGCCGAAAACATAGCCCTTATGAAATTTCACGATCTCATAGGCGCGGTTTTCGTTGATCTTGTGATTGATCTCGGGACGTATCTCCTTCTCTTTCTTGAGGATCGCGGTCTTGCCGCGGTAATAGTCCCAGAGCTTTTCGATCTCGATTCGGTTCAGGCGGTGAACGTTGAGCGCCTTTTCAACTTCCGCCTTTACATTTTCAGCCGTGATCTCTTTGGCATCGGTGTAAATTTTCTTACGCCCGTAATTCACTCAATAATCACCTACCTTTATACTGCAAGTATAACATATTTGAAAACCCGAGTCAATACCTCCGGAAGGGGCGAAACGCAAATAGAGCCACTACCCAAATTCAGCAGGGTCTCTTTGCGGCCTTTGCGACTCTCGGACGCTCCGAAATATACCCCGCAAGCATCGCAAGGCTGTCGGGAGCGTCGTCGTGAAGGTTCTTTGCGGTAAAGGAAAAGCCCGTCAGCTCGAGCATAGCGCGGCGGTAATCATCGTCGCGACAACTGCTGTTGCGGAAATAGAAATTCCTTATCGTCGGCGCGTGCTGCTCGATTCGCGCCAGCTTCGCCATATTCGAAGGAGCCCTCTTGTGGGTCATATTTATGCTGTAATCGTGTTCCTCGCGCAAAATGCGGTGAACGTCATCCGAATACTCTTCCCCGCCGTTGTTAGCCTCGGTCTGACCCATTTTTATCTTGTGCTGCAAAATCTTACCCACGACGCGGGGCTTCGTCACAGTCTTGTCGCCCTTATCGAAGACCCAATCGTGGATATATACGTCATCGCCGTATATGTAAGCAACCGGCATACTGAGGCTGTCGCCGCCACCCCAGGCGACGTCGTTTGCGAAGACGATATTATCGGGCTCACCATCGGGGAGAACGCCGTTATAATACTTGAGACTGTCGGTAGCGAACGCGAGACCGCCCTTCTCAACGCCGTGCTGAAGGAAAAGGCATTCAAAGTCCGCGGGGTCGAGATTGTTCTGAATGTCGCGGATCTTCTCGGTCGTATATCTGTCGGGATGCTCATACTCGAAATTACTAACTTCGTTTTCATCCCAAACGGGGATCGCAATAAATCGGTAGCGCGGGTCGTCGCCGTATTTCGCCTTTTTCCGGCTGATCGGATCGTGCACGCTCCATATCGTTCCGAGCTGTATTTCCTTGACGTTATCACCGATCATACGGGTCGTGAGCGTAGAAGTGTAGTCCTCATATAGCTTTTCAAGCCTTTCGGGGCTTCGCGCTTCCTCTTTGCCTTTGACCAGGTCGTCGGTGATAAGGAAGGCGTTCGCACGCGTTCGACCCGTGACGGATCCGCTCATTGACACCATCCCGAGCGACGGAAAATCACCCGGCTTGCGGTAGCTCAATGTCTTATACTCGGCGGAAATATCGGGGATACCGAGCCCCGGGAAGATCTCGTGAAAGCAATATTCCTCCGTGTCGGTGAACATCGCCTTTTCGCTGTCGAGCATCATCTTCGTCATACCGTCCGAATAGGAGACGTACATATTTGCCGCATAAGGATCTCTGCCGATGATGTAAGCGAGTAAGAATTTAATCATCGTCGTCTTGCCCGTACCCGGCGGCAAGCTGAATCCGAGATAGAGCGCATCGGGATCGTCGATAAACTCCTGGATCTGCGTTGCTATCTTGTGCTTGCCCTCAAGAACCTTTCGACGCGGCAACCAAAAACGCGCCTGCGGCTCACGGTTCCATTCCATCGCGATCATAAAGGCATCGAAATTATACTGCCCCGCGTAAAAATACGTTCGCTTGATAAGCTCGTACATTTCCGCAGAACGAATCTTTCTCGCCTCTTCCCTCACCCACCGCACATAAGCATCGACGGACTTTCGATCCTCGACCCCGAGCAGTACGCTGAAAGCATCGCGCAAAGACTCCTCCGTCTGCCGCGGCAACCTCTTTATCTTTTCAATTACGGGTATTTCCATTTAACCTCCTTAAACAAAAAACAGAGCGCCGAAACTCTTTCGAGTTCGACGCTCTGCGGCGTTCTGTGTATTTAATTTATTCGTATGCAATTACCTTGTTATTTCGCAACCGCCAACATATATAGGATCACTAGAAGACTCAATCGAGACAAATCCTAAAAATGTTCTCATGCTTCCCATATCACTACCACTATACGGACCGTCATCGCACCAGCAAATGATCCTCATACCTCTATATCCGGTTGTTATTTCTTCGCCGTATATATAGTAGCAGTACATTGTCCCCGCGTCAGAAGTGTCGAGGACCCTGCCTGTGATTTTCACCCATTTTCCATCATACTTTTCCGAGGCCGCTTGAAAATCTGTCAATAGTTCGTTAGAGAATTCTTCGACAGTCAATATATACGGATGATATTTATCAGAACCGATAACAATTTCGCCATTAGAATCTGTTTCGGTTGACAAAACCTCATAATCAACAACAGACTTTTTTTCCCAATCGATTCTTTTTAGATAACCGCCCGCCGAATCATAATAAAGCTCGGCGCGCCTGTCAGTCAGACCACTCAAATACGGAATTTGATTTTCATGCATATAGCTTGGGCAATATATATGAACAAAATAAATAACTCCGTTCTCAATACTGAATCGAACCTGCACTTCCTTCATGCCACCGCCGAAAGAGGTATCTTTGAACGCTATCCCCTTCACTGTTTGCATACCATAGGAAACATTACCGATTTCAAGATCGGTGATCTCGGTTATACCCACATTGGTGAGGATAGTTCTCATCTCTTCTATCTGATCGGCAGTATATCCGTACTCCGTAAAACCGTCAAGAAAACTCAATGGTTTTTCTTCCGCATCAGTTTGCTCTGAGGATGTCATATTGCTACCATCACTATCCTCGGTTATAAAATCAACGAAAGTAAAGAATCCGCCGAAAATAAGGAAAACAGCAATCGCAAATACCATAAAGTTCTCAAACACTTTGTTTCTGCGCGTCGCAGCAGACACATTCGGATTCTGCGTCGGTTCCTGCTGAACGGGACCGACGATTGCCGCTCCGCACTTCGTGCAAAACTTTACGTCACTCGTCAACTTTTCGCCGCACTTAACGCAGTACATATATTTTTTCTCGGGCTTCGAGGGCTCGATCGCTGCTCCACAACCCGTGCAAAAATTCGCGCCGTCCTCAAGTTTGGCGCCGCATTTTTCGCAATACATGATCTTCCCTCCTCATATCATTCCGCAAATCTTCCGGTTTTGCTATTATATTCGTCTACCAGTTTGTAATAAGTTGTACGAGTCAAACCGAGCTTATCCATAACGTACTTGTTTGTGCGTTCGCCCTTTTCAACTTCATCGCGGAGGCGTGCAAACTCAAAGCGATCAATTTCAACGGGTTTTCTGCCTTTATATTTACCCTCACGCTTCGCGATCTCGATGCCCGCCATCTGACGGCGTCTGCGTTCCTCGGTCTCCTTCTGCGCCATCCAGGAGAAAACGGCAAGAGCGATCTTCGCAACCATTTCGCTGAAGTCGGTTACACCGTCGCGAGGGCGAGTGTCAAGCAGAGGCATATTCATTACCACAACGTAGCAGCCCACTTCCTCCGTGAAGTATCTCCATTCCTGCTCGATTTCCTTTGTGTTACGTCCGAGACGGTCAAGGGCATCAAAGAATACAATATCCCCCTTGCGAGCCACCGTCCGCCCCTTCATATATTCCTCGCGTTCCTCGATATGCCCTCCGTTGCCGGTGATCTTATCGATGAATATATAGCGCTCCTCGATGCCTTCCTTCAAAAAAGCTTCCCTCTGTCGCGCTTCGTTCTGCTCCTTAGTGGATACGCGGCCTATACCGATTTTGATTCCTTCCATTATAATCACCTCAGTGTGTTCGTTTGAAGTTATTATAGCACACTTTTGTGCGCTTGTCAATACATTTTTGTTCGATTGTTCGGAAATTACCCTTTTTATTTTTTTACTCAGCCGACAGCTTCACCTGCCCCCTGGCGCTTCGCGCTATCCCCCGCCCCCGTCAGACGTTAAAAAACGCGAGCATACGCAAAAACATCTAAAAAGTGTGTTGGTTTAGGGTATACCCTCAGCGAACGGCAAAAAGCACGCAAAAAGTGTTTCTTTGGGGTCGGATTTATATACTAAACTATTCGGCAAATGTGTGCCTATCCTAAACGTACATAACGTGCATATTCACATATTATCTGTCGCTCAAGAAAAATTACGCTCAATTTAAGCAACACGCATCGGATCGAGCATTGACATTCGTCAAAAGATGCGTCAAAAAACTGTTCAAAAGTTAGTCCTTTTTTATAACGTCCACGTCAAAAGGCATCAAAAAACAGCCCCACAAAGAGTGAGGCTGTAATAATATCTTATCAATCGTCCGGTAATTCTTCGTACTTTGCAGCAATGACTTCGGGAGACGTGTCGGATGTCATTGTGTTGGGAGTGACGACGTACTCCTGTTTATCCTGGTAGCCGAAGTTGTTCTTGCCGATGAAGATGCCCGAAACGGGGTTGATCTTGCCGTTCATCATATAGCTTTCCCAAAGGACCTCGAGGGAGTTGTAAGCCGTCTTGATGATCTCCTTGCACTCAAGAGGAAGTGCTGCCTGCTTTGCCTGGTCGGTGTTGATCTCCCAAAGGCGGCGACGGTCAATGCCGAAGGCGAGAGCCATAGCCGTGACCGAAGGCTTCATGTCGTGATCGGCGCAGAGCTGAAAATAGTCCTCGAGTCTTTGTCGAAGCTGTACGGGATTCTTGATGTCTATCTTCGGATACTTCATAATAGCAAGCGCGAAGGTGGTATATTTGTTATTGTCGCCCGTGGGGAGCTCGACGACGGTGGGCGGATTGGAGCTTTTAGGGGGAACGATAATTTGAGTTGCATCTTTAGCCATGATAATAACCTCTCTGTTTAGCTGTTCTGTATGGGCGGATATCTGGGCGGAGCTCGCGGAAGGTGCGGGGGATGCGCTTGAGGAAGGAATTCATCGGAAGCGAGCCGCCGCGTTTGCGGTAGATCTCATAAAGCGCCGCGCTTGATATTTTGCCCTTGAATTTAAGTGTTTTGGCGAAGGCTTGGAGCTCAAGGGCGTGGAGCTTTTCGCACCAGTCGCCGAAGGTGTGAGCCTCGCCGTTATAGTTTATTTTGATTGGCAATTTAGACCTCCGAAAGTTGTTGATCCAAGAAAACCAAGTAAAAGTCGCTATATCCTTTATATATACATAAAACGGGGGGATATAGGCTTAAAATCGGGGTGTACGGCTTTTGATATACTTTCTACTTGGATCATTGGAACAAGGATAAAGAAAGTGTTGAAAAATAAGGAAAAATGCTGTTCCAGGTTATGCTCGCAAACCTGGAACAAGCCTGGAGCTAACCTGGAACAAAATATATTACGGCTTCGCGGTGTTCCAAGCTCATGTTCCAGGTGCAAAGACGAAAACACGCGTCAAAGAGCCACTTTGGCGCAGTCTCTTTTCCTCAACGATCTTCTCACCCATACACTCCCTGAACCTCGGTAAAAACTTCTCTCTGCTGAGCGGTTTGTGTCCCGTGTGCTCGCACCACGAGGTATAGTATGCATATATCTCCTCCCGCGAAAGAGTGCCGCGAAATTCGCGATCTTCGCAGAAGACGCTGACGGGATTCGAGGTCTGCTCGAACTGCTTGAGAAGTCTTCCCTGCTCGGGCGTGTCGGTGAAGTAGTTGACGGTCGTAAGCAGCTTATAGCCCGCATACGCCCAGTTGAAGATGCCCGAGAGCTCTGCCGCAAGTTTGGGCAGAAGATCAACGTCGCGCATTTTCTGCCTTGGATCCTTCGGGTCGGGATTCTCGACGTACTGACAGGGGAAGTCGATAAACTGCATACGGCGCGAAAGTCCGTTTATGAGCTCGGCAGTCGGGATCGCGTTGCAGGCATAGATGAGCTTACAGCGCGGGATGAAATCAATGTGGTCCTTGCCCTTGTAGCAGGCTTGGATCGATGTGCCGTCCGCGATCTTGAGCAGCCATTCGCGGACCTCGCCCTTTGAGAAATCGCTATTGATGTCCGCGCCGATGTTGAGAAGTGAATCCTTCAGCCTTATGCGCTGAAAGTCGGCGGGCAGACCGTTCGGCTCCACGTGCGTCACATTCGGATTGCCGAAAAGCCTTTGCAGGATCTCGAGATAGACCGATTTGCCGTTTCCGCCGCTGCCGACGAGGATGAAAACCTTCTGATAGCGGCAGTCGGGTATGAGGGTATAGCCCGCGATGAACTGCAGATTCTCGGCTCGCGTGGGTTCGTCATCGGTGACGTCCTCGATGAAGGCTTCCCAGGTAGGACAGCGCGCCTCGGGGTCGTAATCGTAGCCCATCATAATCGAGCAGTAGTCGGATTGCGAAAACTCGCGGAAACGCCCCGATTCGATCTCGAGAGTGCCGTTCCGGAAGGTCAGAACGGGGTTGCGGTCGAAGCTGACCTCACAGACCGTGCGCGATTTGAGCAGGTTGCACACGGCGTTCGTCCTCTGCGACGAGGTGAACTTCTTGCCGTAAAGCTTGTCCGCGTAGTTCTTGACTTGTATATCCGTGACCTTCTGCCAGACGCGGCCGTTCCATTCGTAGAAACCGACGTTGTCGATGTAGATGATGTTGTGCTGCTTGATAATATCGTCAACGATGTTCGACTCCGAGGGGGCTTTTTCCGCCTCTTTCATAATTCCGTTCAGAACCTTCGAGGCGAATCGCTGTTCGAGCGCGGGCTGAAACAGTGCGGCGTGGATCGCGGTCGAGTCGGCAAAACGTTTGACCGACATGATGAAGTCCTTCAGCTCGACGGGATCCTTGTACCTCGCCGCCATATACCGCAGACCGTCAACGGCATTGTCAACAAGCTCCGAGAGCGAACCGCCGCCCGTGTAGTAGTCGTTGACGTCCTTGATCCCCTCGGGAGTGTGCGAAACGAGGAAGGGAATGCGATTCGCAAGAAGTTTCTTTGCCGTTCTTTCGGTGAATCCCTCTCCGGCGTGCGAGACCGCGTCGTTATCGAAGATGATGAGCACGCGCGGGAACATCTTGCAGGCGGAGATCACGTCGTCCCATTGCTCTTTTGAGAAGTTTCCCGTGATCGGTGAGATAACGGCATAGCCCTCTCGCTCCCAGGATACCGCGTCAAAGTATCCCTCCGAGATGACGAGAAGGTCCTTTCTGTTGCCGAGAGTCTGCAAGCCCCACGGCACGTGACAGTATGACTGCGATTCCTCGCGTGACGCTTTCATATATTTGTTTTCGGGATGATTACCGTCCGGAAGGGCGCGGGTCGCGTAGTAGACAACCGCACCGTTCTTGAAATACGGAAGAAAGAGTCTGCCCTTCAGATAGCCGTCGGTGACTCTGCCGATCATGAGTCGGTCGGCGTCCTCTGCGGTAAGCCCGCGCTCGGAGAGATATCGGTAGTCTTCGGGCCTCAGAGCCGCGTGATACGCCGCCGTGCGGTTGCAGAGATTCTGAATGTCGCGCCGCCACGAGCTGTTATGGTTCTCGGACTTGATACCGAGCTCGGAGGCAAGCTCACGGACGGCGGCGGAAATATCGCCGTTATGTCGAAGTTGAGCCGCGAGATCTACGACGTCGCCGCCCGATCCGCTGCCGAAATCGTACCAATGACTCTCCCCACACCAGAAGGACGTCGGATTTTTCGCTCCCGGGCGAAGCGGAGAGACGCAACGCCCGTCCTTTTTGATATGTATTCCCTGCCTCGCAAGGTATTCGGGGCAAGTGATACGCTCCTTGATTTTTGTAATCACGTTTTGTTTTGTTTCCTCCTTTCTGTCATTTTGATATAAAAGTCCTCGTCCACCTCAAGCGTTCTGAAGACGTGGCCGCACTCCCGGCACCGCCGCCTGCGGAGGACCGAGTCCTCACGAAGAAAGGTGTCGCATACCTCGGTTTTGCCCGAGCATTTAGGACAAGTCATTTTTGTTTTATCACCTCGCTTTTTGATACAAGTCAGATCGCCTCGCGTTTATCGGGCGGAGCCACCTCGCCGAGAAGATCATCAACGAATTTCTGCGGAAAGCCGTCCTTCTTGAAGATCTCCGCCATACGGCGATCAAGATACTGAAGCTGTTCCCCGCGCGACACGAGCTTCGCCTGACGGGCGAAAAGTCTTTTGTGGTTGCCTATGTAGCACGTCAGCCTTCTCTCGCCGAAGCCGAAAGCATCGTGCAGCACAAGGCAAGCCATTTTCATATAAATATCGAGCATAATGCGCCCGTCGATCTCGATCTGCCTCTCAGCCGCCTCAAGAGCAACGTCGCGCGTGAATGCCTTTAATTTCTCCTGATCGCGAGAGGATAGCTTCTCCCACGGCTTGGGGATTTTAACTTTCATTTTGAACCTCCGTCATTTCTTTTACAAGGGAGTCGATTAAATCATAACCGACGCAGAAGTATGTATTACCGCCATATTCCATTCTTGCGATGTTTGACATATTCGCTTTTAACCTCTCCGCAAACTCCTTGATTGCTTCGGATTTGGCGTTTTCAAGTTGCTTGTGCAATTCTCTTATAGCCGCATCGTGTCGCAGAACCTCACTTGTCTTGTCATTGCCAATTTTCTTCAACCTCTCAATCTCTGCTTGCATATCCTTATTCGCTTCCGCTGCAAGTCGCAAAGATTCGGTCATATCAGCGTGAACGGCTTGCAAACTCTCAATCTCGCACTTTTGGCGTTTGATGAGGTCAATAAGTCTTTGAAGCGTTACCACCTCGCTTCTGTAGTTGCCACTGTCGATAACAAATGCTACCATACTCTCTGTGTCGTGGCATTGATTCAAGAGCGTAATGAGCTCATTATCCGTGAATTTGTGGTCGGTCATATGCTTTCAAACCTCCTCCCTTTGCAGGAATTAAACTTCTTTGTCGGCATCCAATCCTCCATAACAACATCGTTGCTGTCCTCGCACATATAACCGCCATCGCCAAGATAGGTGCATTTATTGCAGTTATAGCAATTTCTATCGCATTCGGGATGCTTGAGCTTGTATTTTCTCATTTTTCGCTCCTTTTTACACATAACTGTCTTGCAAGTTCAAATTCGGATTCTCTCAGTATAATTTTCCTTTGGTCAAGTTCCGCTCTTATCTCCTCGAATGTAAAAACATTATTTTCTACCAGAAAAGACAGAATAAAGACGGGGGAATATGCTGTTATATCAGGAAAATCTATATATTCCGATGCCCACTCATAAAAGCGTTTCCTCATTTTCGCTTCCCATTCAAGTATCATTTTGCCGCCTCCTTAATCAAAGCGACAATCTCGGCATACGATTGGCGTACTTGATAATAATCTTGGTCAGTAGCGTTGGGGCAATTAAATGCCAGATAGATGTCGCAATGATGTTCCCCTATCTCGCACACCTCTTCGATGTATCGAATATTCAACAATCTTTTTTTGCCGTCTTTGCCGACGATCTCGATAAAGCCGCTCATTCCCTGCTCCTTTCCGCATCTGCTTTCTTCCACACTTGAAACAACGCCCAAGCAAGAGGCTTCTTGACATATTCCATATTCTTTGCTCTTTCATATTCCTTTCGGAGTAGAGCAATAGCTTGTTCAAGAGTCATTTGCGCTCCTTTCCGCAAGCACCTCTAAAATCATTAGAATAATTTTTAATTCTCTTATCGTACTTGCTCTTTGCATCAAATACTCAAGTCCTGCTTTTATGTCTTTATCAGCCATAATATCTTCGTATGACTTGTCCATAAAACTTAAAGCCATCACTTACCCTCTCTTTCCGCAAGTGCTTTTATTTTGTTTGTAATATCAACCGATTCTCTTGAATGTTTGTTCAAACTAACCTTTTCTGTGAATGCTCGTTCTATACTCCACCCTCTTTTATATATGCGAAAGTATAGTGTTGTCGGATGAATACCTAAAATTTCCGACCATTCGTGCAATGTTTTAGAAACGCCCAAATATTCAATGCGAACAGTTTTGTCTTGATTGTTGGCTTGTGCTTTCATAGTCACCCATCGACAATTTAAGGGAGAATAATCTCCGTTGTTGTCAATCCTATCAATGGTTAGTCCTTCGGAATAACCGTTTGACTCCGCCCATTGTTTGAAAGCTAAATAATCACCTTGCCATTCATCACAAAGCTTAACGCCCTTTGCGCCATAATATTTATACATCTTTGCGCGTGGGTTGTTGCACCTTTGCCGCATAGAACACCAAACTTCATAAAGCTTGGTATGTTTTCCACCGTGCTTGAAATTTCCGTTGTCTTTGCCTTTTTGTGACTTTATTGTTTTAGGCATTTGTTTTACTCCTTTTGACTAACTCTGCCTCGGCTTCCTCTTTGGTGAGGAATACGGTTTTGCCGATTTCGTCCGCCTTTATCTCCGCAAATCCGTACTGATTGCCGCAATCCCATTCGCCGCAATAAGTCTGCGACCACGCTTCAAACGGGCACCCCTCGCAATCTTCGTCACAATCAAAGCAACCAAAAATTGAAATATGATTCCAGCGGTCAATTTGTAATCCATCAACTTCTATTTCTTTTACTCTTGTTTCGCTTATTGCATAAACCGTATCCCCCACCTTACAAGGCGGCACTATAACGCCGTTTTGCGAGGAGGTGGTCGGCAAGTCTAACAGAATCAAGACTTAAATCACTATCGTGTATCAAGTCTATCAGCCTATCTCTCATTTCAATTCCTCACTTCCAAAAGTAATAACCGCATATAAGTCCAAATACCATTGCAAGTACCAACACCACTACGAATTCTATTGCTGAAAATTCAATCATTTCTGCCCTCCGTATATTTCTTTTCGAGTTCGGCAATACAATTAAGTACGTCGTGCAACGCGCGTTCTTTTCCCGACTCGAATGATTCTCCCACGCAAGCACCGCCAATCAGGTGGAACACCTTGAGCGGGAACATTTCGAATATCTCCGCATAAATCTCTCTAAAGATTTCCCTCGCCACCTCTGCCCTGATCGCAGTCGTATCAATTCGGCTGCCATCGGCAAAACCTTTATCATATTGATCTCGGTCATATTGGAGAGCCTTAATAAGTTCGTCTTTGTCAACGTTGATACCGTATGCTTGAGTCGCTTTGAAAACTTCGCCATCAAATTGTGTCTGCATTTCTTGCATAATGATTTCTATAGGCGATTGGTAGAGCTTTTCGGCTGTTGGAGTTAGGTATTCGGGTTGAGGCAATTTAATGTAACGCGGCACATCACCGGTGATGCTGTGT
Organism: Eubacteriales bacterium; assembly: GCA_045541375.1. Taxonomy (GTDB): domain Bacteria; phylum Bacillota; class Clostridia; order Oscillospirales; family CAG-272; genus CAG-390. The sequence continues at coordinate 12,812 of JAZQJB010000052.1, forward strand.
CGGACGTTGAGACCGCTCTTCGATTTGAGAAGACCCACGTATCCCTTGGGGATCTCGATATGTACGCCGGTATCGATTGTTGCCGAACTTCCCGCGGGAAGGATCACGCTGTTCGGGGCGAATATATCAAGCCCCGCATCATCCGTGTGCGCTCGCTCGGGCATCTTCACCCCTACGTCGAGCTTGACTTTTATCTGTTCGAGTTTCATTTTCTTTTGCTTCTCCTTTGTTTCTTTTTAACCCGCTCGATCGAGCCGCAAATATAGCCGATCAGCGCGTCCTCTTTCGCGCGGCGGGTAGTCTCTTGATTTATTTCCTCACGGAATTTCAAATAATCCGGGCAGGTATCATGCTCAAAGCAAGGCCGCTTTGAACAGTGGTGGCAAGGTGAATCCATTATTCAAACCTCACATAATTAGCGCGGAATTTCTTACGGCGTTTACGCTCTACGGCTTCAGCTATGGCTTCACATATTGCTGTTATGATGACCATCACCGCAAATGCACCGAGGATATAGCCTCCCGCTACGATAGCGAATAAAGCGTCATTACTCATATCAAACCTCCCCCGCAACCTTGCGGAACGAGCGCATACATTCCTCGCAGAACGGGTCGCCCTCAACGTCAAAATAATCGTCGCCCTCCCTGATAGCGCGACGGCATTTTACGCAGCGTGTAACTATCGGGGCATCGTCTGCACCGGGGCAGCCCGATGCGCAAGGAGTCTGCAAACATATTTCACACATCACTTCTTCCTCCGCTTTCCCGCGTGATACACAAGCGCAAAGAATACGATCGACGCGAACAAAAATCCTAAAGCAAATCCGAACCAAAAGGGATCTACGTACATTTTTCATTACCTCCGAATACAATTTTTATCGCCTCGGGGATGGATGTAGCCCATCCCGCGATGGCTCCCGAATTTCTCATAGCGGCGAGAAATTCGAGCTGATCCTTCCTCGGCTTTTCGCCGGGGAGTTTAACTTCTACATAAAAAGCCATTCCGTCGGGACGGTGGCCCCAGACGTCAGCGTCCCCGGGCGAGCCGATCCTCACGATCGCGCCGTATTCCGTGTAGAACTTGCCGACCGTGTGATTCACTGCAAAGCACCCGCGCTGACAGAGCGCGACGATGATTTTGTTTTGCAGAGCTGTTTCTTCTTTTTTCATCGCTTCCTGCCTTTCATGACCATATACGCCCATTTTGCGGGGTTTCTGTAGCCTCGCGCCTTACCCATTTCAAGCAGCTCGGGGAAGGTCTTTGTCTGACCTTGAGACATACGCGCGCGTTTCCTCTCTTGCTCCGCCCTCTGTGCTTCCTCGGCGGAAATGCGGGCAAGCTCAATACTTTCGTGTGCCTTGATCTCACGCGGGTGCAGAGGGTATTCCTCGCCGCAATAGGGGCAGACGGGCGCGGTCTTGAAAACCTTGTAGCACTTCGGGCAGGTCCTTACGAAGAAATCGCCCTCGTCGTTGATCTTCGGCTTCTTCCGCGCCGATCGTGTAAGGCTCCACTCGACCTCCGCATCGGGCAGAGGATTCCGCGAATAGTTGCCGACGCAGTCGATGATCGTCGCCACCTTCCCCGGCTGATAGCGCATACACCGCATCGCCTGTTGCCAATACAGCGCGTGGCTTTCGGTCGGTCGAAGGAGTAAACAGCAGCTCACGTCGTCGATCGAAACGCCCTCGCTGATGATGCCGACGTTGCAAAGCACCGTGATCTTACCGTCGCGGAAATCATTCATTATACGCGCGCGCACCTTCGGGGGCGTGCTGCCGTCGATCTCTGAGGCGGTATACCCTGCATTTCGGAAGATCTTCATCGTCTCCTCGGCGTGCTTCACCGATACGCAATATGCAATCGTCTTCTGCCCCTTTGCGATCCGCTCCCAGCTCTTCAGAACGTCGGAGTAGATCGCGCGATCGCACATAAGCTGCTCGAGGTCCTTGATTACGTAGTCGCCCGCCTGAACGCGCATTCCCTCGGTCTCGACGGCTGTTGGCGCGTAATACTCATACGGCGCGAGACGCTGATTGTCTATCAGCCACCGCACCGAAACGCCGCACACGAGTTCATCGTAAATATCGCCGAGTGGCTTGCCGTCGAGCCTTATCGGCGTTGCGGTGAATCCAACGGTGAATGTGTCATAGTAATCGAGCACCTTCATCCACGAGTTTGAGCGCGAAAGATGCGCCTCGTCGGTGATTATCAGAGCGGGCTTTTTGTGCTCACCGAGGTGATCCGCCTCGGTGAGTATCATTTCGATTCGGGCGTTTATGCCGTTATCGGCGAAGAGCTTGCCCGTTTGCTCAAGAAGCTCTCTGCGGTGTGTCAGCACAAGCACTTCTCCGCGCGCCTGCTCTGCCATCTTGGCGAATATGTAGGACTTCCCCGCTCCGCAGCCGACACACACGAGCACGCGCCGCTTGCCGCGTCTGAAGGCTTCACGGGTCTTCAGATAAAGATCCTCTTGATAATCGCGAAGCTCGATCATGATCAGAAGGGCAGGTCGTCATCCTCGACCGCCTCAAAGTCGCCGCCCGAGGCAGTCTGAGCCGCACCTCCCTGCCATGCGGGGAGCTTGTCCTGGTTCTTTCTCGAGAGACAGAACGCGACCTTCGCTGTGTTGGCGCCGTTGTATTCCTCGTGCTTTACACGCACTGCGCCGAGCTTGCCTTCCCACTTCTTGTAGTGGTCGAGGTTGTAATCGGTGATGCCGAACGAGTCGAAGAACGAGCCGAGACGCTGATTTGTCTTCTTGGGATCTGCGGGATTGAGAACGAGATAGTACCAAAGCTTTCCGCTGTGTCCCGATACCTCAAGGGTGATCTCGAAGCCTTCGTTACCGCTGCTGAATTTCTTCTCAACGACCTCGAAGATCCTCACGCGGTGATCTCCCGCGGGGATCGGTGCGAATGCGTTTTCCTCATACTGTGTGGGGTCAAAATTCCAGTTTGCCATTGTTTTTTACTCCTTTGTTTTTGTAGTTTTTGATTCTGTGAAAATATCCTCGGGAAGGCAGGTCTTGCGGAGAAAGAGCTGATCCTTTGCCATAATTGTTTCTTTTCCCGCTTCGGTATAAAAATACCATTTCCGCTCGCCCTGCTTGTTTACCGAAGACACGCGCGCCACGACGTTGCAAAGACCGCAGACCTGCTGCTTGATCTTTGCGGGAAGCATCGGCGAAACACAGCGAGCCATCTCTCCCGACGAGATCTCGCCCTGCTCGGAGTCCTCCCAACAGGTGAAAATACAGTTTGTATCGCAGAACGCCGCCTTGCGGACGAGGAATTTAACCTTTGTGTAGATCGCGAGATAGTGCTGACGGATATCGCCCGAGAAGCCGCTTTCGCGGATCGCGACGATATAGGCGTCGATGATGTCGGTCAGGCAATCGACGATGATGTTGTCATACTGCTTTGAGACGGTCGCGGTCTCGAACTCATCGACGAGCTCCTTGAAGTCCTTGACCTCTCTGATCGTGAGATTCGGGCGCTCAAAATGTCTGAGCACCGCCGCGGAATTATCGCTGCTGAGAAGCAGAGTTTTGCCCGGAACGCGCGTTGCGTTGATCGTTTTACCGGAGCCGGGCGCGCCGTAGATAATTGCTGTTGCCATTTTTATGTATCCTTTCGATTAAATAATGTTTCCGCTCATAGCCTCGCGCTGTTTCTTCGACATACCGAGAAGCGCCGCGTCGATGGGCTCGGTGAGGATCCTTGTCCCGCGGCAGTATGGGCAATCGTGACTCTCGCAGCGTTCCGCGGGGATCTCGCCGCGCTTTACAGCATCGAAATGCGCGAGCTGATTCTTGAAATCATCAAGCGCACGGTCGAGGTCGAAGGAATTGACCTCCACGACTGCCAAATCCGCGGGCTCCTGCTTTGTCGCTATAACCAGGTAGCAAGGCAACTCCTTGCCCGTGTTCTGACGCACGAGCTCGCGATAGACCGCAAGCTGCATATCGTAGCCGTAAAAGGAGATCGCATTCTCGAACATATTCGGACTGCGAAAGTCCTTGAGGTATTTGAGATCGGCGATAAACTCGTCCGCCTTGTAGCTGTCGAACTTCCCCTTGACGGGGCATCCCGCGATCTCGCCGGTCATAATTCTCTGATGCCCGCCGCCGAGATACTTCATCATAAGCGGCTGCGCGCGGACTCGCTCAACCGTCGCGAGAGCTTGTACGATGTCCGCGAAGGGCTTGTTCGCCGTGGCGAAGATGTCTCCGTACCCCGCAAGAAAATCGCGCCTCTCGCGGGGATTTTTGAGCTTGTCGAGGACGATCATAAGCTTACTGCTCTTCTGAAATATCTCGGCATGGTTTTCTGCGATAAACTTCATCTGCGACGCAGGCGTACCCGTCAGCATCTCATCAACGAAGGATCCCAGCAACAGCGCACGGCTGTAAGGAGGGGTGTATTCCCCCGAAATCTCCGCCATAGCCGCCGCCTCGCACCGTTTGAACGCCTTGAATTGCGAAACGCTGAAATACTCGCGATTCGCTTTTTGTGAATAGTAATTTTTGCTGTTAAGTTTCATTTGTATCTTTTCCTTTCAGCTTCACGTACTGGTCGGGGTGTTGTGTATAGTAGAGAGACATCGACTTCCCCAAATTCTCCGCCATACGGTCGAGAACCTCTTCCGAAAGCTTATCGACCTTCTCGCCATTTACGTAAAAGCTGTATGTTAATTTTTCCTTCGACATCTCTCACCTCCGATAGTCTTCTTATTTCATCCTATGCGGAATCGAGAGGTGTTGCGATAAAATTTGATCATACTCCCTCCCTTCCCTTGACAAGCAAGGAAAAATGTGATAAAATAGGAGTGCAAGGTTTATCAATTTTCCTGCACCCTTGACCGTAATGTGTGCCAGCACATTGCGGTCATTTAGTTTTTTCTTGGTTATCACTAATTTTGATCTGCTCGAAGTTTTCAAGCGCGACATCGAAATTAAACCACAGCACCTCAGTTCGTGCGTCGGAGTTCTGATTATATGACTGTTTGGTAATGCGATTCCATCCACGTAACTCACTGTCATACAATTCTGACGGGGGTGGTTTACCGTGTGCATCGCGATGGCAGACGGATCGTGATTGATCGCAATATCAACACTGCGCCCGATCGCCATCTCGATCCCCGTGGAAGCTCCCCCTCCCCCGGCGAAGTTGTCTACGAATAGTTCTTTCATTTTTCTCCCTCCTCTCTCACAGCCTTATGCAGCTTTCCTCCTTCTATCATAGTCTTCGCCCATCTTAATTGCCAAGAGCTGAACCATCCGACATTGGATATCTTGTCGTAATAATAAACAAAATCCTGAGCCATCAATTCGTCGAGCGATTTAATAACATCGCCCTTCTTGTATTTGCGTTTGTACCTGCTCATTTTCCTTCCTTTCTGCGATTTAATGTTTTTGTTGACAAAACCTCGCTAATGTGATAAAATAGATTTAATTAAACCTCAAGGAGCCGATTATGAAAAGCATTAACCATACTCTGAACTACGCAGGTAATACATATAGTTATTCGTTTCAAGGGGTTTGTCCTCTTTGTCATTGCTACTTTGAACCTGTCGTTAAACATCAAGGCACTCATCATACATCGGACGCGCAACATGTAATACATTACGAAGTTTACGAATGCCCTGCGTGTTTCCATCCATTTATAGCTATATGGGAAACGCATAGTTGGTATAGTGACACCTTAGCATTAAGACATATTGCTCCCGCCAACTACGACGCAAGAGAAATCGACAAAATAATCACAGCTATTTCCCCGTCTTACGCCGATATTTATCATGAAGCGGAAGAAGCGGAGGCTCGCGGCTTACTCAAAATTTGCGGCGCAGGATACAGAAAAGCATTAGAATTTTTAATCAAAGACTACGCAATCTATCTTGATCCCTCTGCCCAAAGTCAAATTGAGAGTGAATTTCTCAGCAATACAATAAAAAGGCTCGACAGCAACAGAATTTCAACCGCAGCAAAGAAATGTTCATGGCTCGGAAACGATCATGTTCACTACAAATACACGCATAGTGATAAAGATATCCAGGACATGAAGCAACTCCTCAAAGTTACTGAATATTGGATTTTGTGCGAAGAATGTACCAAGCAAGACCTTAGTTAGCGAAACCGTCCGAAAAACTCCATCCGATGTTCCCCTCGACTTCGGAAATGAATGTGCCGCAACATTCAAAGAAACAGTGAACAAATCGAACAGGCGAGCACTCACTTCCGTTACCGACTTTGTGCGCAACGTGTATAACCGAAGCAATCCGAACAGCTTCGATCTCGCCGTTTACGCTTTTTTCACCCGATATTAGCGTTCCGTTTTTCAAATAGATATGTACATTTCTATCACCACCTTCACGGGTGGTGATTTTTATTACGTCAATGATTTGAGCGTTAATTTCATCGCGTGCCATTTTTTGTTTCATTCTCCTTTTTCTCTTGTATATGGTTCTTCCTTCAAATCGCCCCGATCTTCGTCATATTCATACATATCGCCGATACCAATGCGGTCATATACCTCTGGGGTTACATAAAAACTCTCTGCTGCCCATTCATCGTCTTGAAAAGATTTGATATAAACTATGTATCTGTCAGGATAGCGAATGATATAAGGAACCGTAATAATTTGGACTGTTTTCCCATTGCTAATCGTTAAAGGTAACGTCACCAACTGCGTATGCGCTTCCTTAAACTCTTTCTTGTAAACTTCTCCTTCCGTTATTGCACTCTCGCAAGCGGTAAAAGAAAGCAGCAAAAGGAATAAACAGAATGCCGCAATTATTTTCTTATTCATTTTTATTGATTCGTTCATTTCTTGATGGATTTCCCCAATCATATTTCAATGGATTTTCGATGTTCAGACGTCGGCAGATCCGAACGACTTCGTGATACATAAACGGCTGTTTCCCTTGAAACTTGTTGCAAAGAGTTCGTGCCGACAGTCCTAACTCTCGTGCAAGAGCCGCCTGGCTCAAGCCGTTTTCTTTTAGTTTTGTGAATAACCAGGGTTGCATATTGGCTTCTTACTCCTTTCCACGACATTCCTCATTAATCTGCGAAAAACTTGATGATCGCGATTGCCAGCGCGATCGCCGACACAGTTAAGTGAAAGTTCGGATATCTAAGACTAAAGCACAGTCGGTACCCTGGGTGCGTTTTCTTGTACTCTCTGCGCGCCTTCCGGGTAAGAATTTCATCCGTATAGACAATTACTTTCCTTTTCATCTTTTTCTCCTTTTTCCGTTTTTCTTGACATATCAAATCGTGTGTGCTATAATTAGTGAAAAAAACATTGAGGTAAATTATGAAAGATCCGATCACAAACATCATAGTTGACGATTACGAATATTTTCTCGCTGCCCCACAAAAATGCCCTATGTGCGGTGGCAAAGCTTTACACGACGAAGTATATCAAAGTACTATTGCTATGAGCACTTTGGATTATCCAATCCACTATCGCATATACGAGTGTAGATCATGTTGCCGTCCCTTTATTGCCACATGGGAAGTGCATTCATCTAAGAAGATCCTTTCGACAAAACACATCGCGCCATATATCTACTTACCCGTTGACTTCGGTGAGGATATAACCAATTTATCTCCAAATTTCGCCAACATATATAATGAGGCTCGGGAAGCCGAAGAAAGAGGTCTGTTATTGATTTGCGGTGCAGGATATAGACGGGCACTTGAGTTTCTTGTCAAAGATTTTCTTATATCCCAATCTCCCGAGAAACATCTCGAGATAGAAAAGAAAACGCTTTATGCTTGCATTGAAGATCTCCCCGACGCATTAGTTCAAAGAACAGCACACAAAATTAGAAGTATCGGTAACGACTTTACTCACTATAAGACACAATATACCAAACAAGATGTATCCGAATTAAAAGATCTGATACAAGCTCTTGTGTATTGGCTTAAATGCTTGCAGATCTCAATGAAATAAGTTATTTTTTACCTTGTATCGTAGGTATCTCTGTGCCATCCTTCTTGAAATAGTAAACAAGCTCACCTTCTTCAAAAGAAAGCTCAACCTTGATGACTTCTTCAACTGACACTTTTACGTTCTGCCAATGAAGCTTACAGTCATCTTTGCATTTTTCAAGATTATGGGGTTCGGCGTGATTCATACCATTTTTTCTCCTTCCTTTGTTAGTTTTGTGACTTCTCAAGTTACTGCGTTCGCAAAAAAAATTGAAACCGGATCTTCAATGTGCAATTCCTTAATCATTGTTTCCGCTTCATCAGTTCCAAAAACACCGCGCTTCATCCTCGAAATAAATGTTTTTTCACTCATTCCTAACAATTTAGCGACTTGCTTTTGTGTCATTCCGTTTTTAACGATTTCTGCTTTTAGCTTGTTTTTGTTAAGCATTTTTTTCTTCCTCCTTTCAGATGGTAACCCAACAGGTTACTTATATAATACCACACTTTTTGTAACTTGTCAAGTCATTTGCGAAAATTTTTCTGAAAATCTTGACAACTCACAAGTTATGTGGTAAAATATAATAAAAAAAAAACGGAGGAAATGTTATGACTGTAGGTGAACGAATAAAAGAAAAACGTTTGGAGCTAAAAATTTCTCAAGAATCTCTCGGTCAAGCATTAGGCACAACCAAGCAGGCCATTTATAAATATGAGAACAACATCGTTACCAATATCCCTTTAGACAAAATTGAAATTATTGCTCAAGTTCTCGGCACAACCCCTGCATATTTAATGGGCTGGGTAGAAGATCCCAACGAAAGCGGGCAGACTCGATTTGAACACTCACTCGGTGTTTTCTCGCTCGCATCATCAATTCTCGCCGAAATCCGCCCCATCACAAAGAAAAGACTCCCCATGCTCGGCAACGTAGCTTGCGGAGAGCCCATATTCGCGAACGAGGAGCACGAGTCCTATATAGAAGCAAATGCCGATCTTGACGCGGATTTCTGCCTCACCGCAAAGGGCGACTCGATGATAAACGCACGCATCTTCGACGGCGACATTCTCTTTGTCAAAGCTCAGGATACCGTCGATGACGGTGAGATCGCTGTCGTACTTATTGATAATGAAGCGACCGTCAAACGCGTATACTATGATAAAGAAAACAACGTCATCACCCTCGTCCCCGAAAATCCGACCCACAAGCCCCTTCGCTACACCGGCGAACAGCTAAACCAGATCCGCATCCTCGGCAAGGTCCTCGCGGGGCAGTATAAAGTAGATTAACTAACTTGTTCCATTTTGGAACAAGTTCAAAAAGGAGAAAAAATGGGTACAGAAATCCTATGCAAGCCCGCTGCCGCATATATCCGAGTCTCAGACGAACGCCAGGACGAATACTCGCCCGACTCACAGCTCAAAAAAATCCGCGAGTATGCCGCTCGAGACGGGTACTTCATCCCCGACGAATACGTTTTCTACGATGACGGTATATCGGGAAGAAACACAAAGAAGCGCGGCGACTTTAACCGTATGATTGCAACATCAAAAGAAAAAGACCACCCCTTTGAGGTGATCTATGTATGGAAATTCTCTCGTTTCGCCCGTAACCAGGAACAGTCAATCGTATATAAAAATCTCCTCCGCAAGAAGGGCGTTTCCGTCGTGTCGGTTTCCGAGCCTATACCGGAGGGGCCCTTCGGCGCGCTTATCGAACGTATCATAGAGTGGATGGACGAATTTTATTCTATCAACCTCAGTACCGAAGTAACGCGAGGTATGACCGAAAAAGCATCGCGAGGAGAGCCGACCTGCGCACCGCCATACGGCTATATAATGAAAGAAAAGAAATACTATCCCGATGAAGAGTCCGGCGCCGCTGATATCGTCCGCGAGGTATTCACCCGCTACGCCGGCGGCGAAGGTATGCGTGAGATCGCAGTCAGCCTCGGCGAAAAAGGTATCCGCACCAAATTCGGCGGGAGACCCGAGAACCGATGGATAGATTATATGCTCCGCAACCCTTGCTATATCGGATATATTCGCTGGTCGCTCGACGGCGCAAGAGCAGTAAGCAAACGTGACTACAACAACGAAAATATAATGATCGTACCGGGACATCACGAACCTCTTATTTCCTCCGAGCTGTGGGAGACGGTGCAAAAGAGGCTCGAGGAGCAAAAGAAGATGTACGCTGCATACGCAAAAAAGAGCCAGCCTGTCGAATATATGCTCAAAGGGCTCGTAAGATGCAGCTCCTGCGGTAGCACCCTCGCCGTCAGCGGTGTGTCAAGCGGAAAAAGCAAAGTTCGCAGCCTCCAATGCTGTAACTATGCAAGAGGAACCTGCCACACCTCACACTCAATAACTATGACAAAAGTTGAGGCAGGCTTTATTGAAGCGCTTGAACAAGCAGTCGGAACACAGAGCTTTACCATCGCCCCGCAAAAACCTCAAACAAAAAAGAACGACGAGACGCCGGACTTTGACAAGCTCATAGCACTCGAACAGCGCAGACTTGAAAGAGCCAAAGACGCCTACCTCGCCGAGATCGACACCATAGAGCAGTACAAAAAGAATAAAGAGGAGATCGCAAAGAGAATAGCCGAGCTGGAAGAAAAGAAGAACGGCACAGAACCAACCGTGACAATCGACACCGCCGCCTACGCAAAGAAGGTAGCCGAAGTAATAGAATTTATCAAACGCGACGATGTCGCCCCGCAAGCAAAAAATGAAGCCCTTCGCACCATCATTGAAAAAGTAGTGTACGAAAAAGCCAAAAACAACTTGGCTATTTATTTTCACGCTTAATTACTATCATAAAAAACAATCGGGTCCGCCAAGTTGGGAAATTATGGCTGAGGCAAGTTTGGGATTGGGATTTTTGATCTTTACGGGGTACTGCAATTTCTTCTCATAGATCCACATATCTTCGCCTCCTCAGTTTGCCGCGTATTGCCATGGCCAGGGCGCGCAT
>JAZQJB010000053.1:0-23699 GCA_045541375.1 Eubacteriales bacterium
AGACTTCATCGTTATGGCACCGCGACGCGCTTGTAAATGGGCGCGTCACGAGATCCTTCGGGCGTATATGCCTGCGGGCACGCCCTCAGGATGACATCGTTTTTTCTTGCAGGGGGCTTCGCCCCCTGCACCCCTATTAGAGATTGCGAACACAGATGCTTGACTATTATTGTGCAATCTGACATATTGTATTTCCATATACAAGTTTGTCAGCAGTCTGGGCGGCAAAATCTTTGATTTTGCCGCTTTTCCTATTGCAAAATCCTGAAAATATGATATAATTATAAAAAACAACGCAGAAAAGTCAAAAAAGTTCCCTTCCGGAGCAATTTGATCGAGAGAAGATAAAAATGATCTACGTAAAAAAACTGCATCTACCAAGCGAGTTCGCCGAGATCAAGGTGATCGAGGATGAAAAGCGCACCTGCTTCAACACCTTTTACCCATTCAAAATATTCCCCGAAATGCGCCTTGGAAGTCTTGATTTTGACGGGATCACTATGCTCTACGGCGGAAATGGCTCGGGTAAGAGCACGATTATCAACGTTTTGGCGCACAAAATGCGGGCGAATCGCTATTCCGAATTCAACGACGCGCCTCTTTTCGATAAATTTGTCGGGATGTGCTCGCTCGAATATGCCCGCGAGCCTCGAAGAAGCTGCGTGCTGACAAGCGACGACGTTTTCGATTACGTTCTCAAGGCGCGCACGGTCAACGAGAATATCAATTATGAGAGAAACGAGCTTTTCGACAAATACGTTTCGGTTCACGGCGCGGCGGAGCGGAATCCAGATATTCTCCGTCTTCACGGACTTGACGACTACGAGCGTTGGAGCGAAACGATGGAGATCCTTTCGCCGAGAAAATCGCAGTCGAGTTACGTCAAAAAGCGCACCGCGCGTGATATTGATCTCTATTCAAACGGTCAAACGGCGATGAAGTATTTTCTCGAACGCATCGAGGATGATGCCATCTATCTGCTCGATGAGCCCGAAAACAGCCTCTCGATCGAGTTTCAGATCGAGCTCGCCGACTATATTTCCGCAACCGCGCGTGTAGGGCGCAGTCAGTTTATAATTGCAACGCATTCGCCTGTCTTTCTCGCTATGAGAGAGGCGAAAATATACAACCTCGACTCCTATCCCGCCTCGGTCTGCAAGTGGACGGAGCTGCCCAACGTGCGCAGGTATTTTGATTTCTTTATGGAACATAAGGACGAATTTTAATAATTTAAGGCGGCAAAATCTTTGATTTTGCCGCCTTTCCTATTGAAAAATCGCGAAAATATGGTATAATTATAAAAAACAACGAGGTGACGAAATGCTTAAAAGAGAAGATATCCGCGTGCGCGATCCGTTTATTGTTTATGAGGACGGAGTTTATTATTTGTACGCGACGACGGGCGCGAGGACGCATTCGTATTACACAAGCCGAGACCTTGAAAATTGGGAAGAGGGAGGCGTAGCTTTCGAGATCCCCGAGGATTTTTGGGCGTACAAAGACGTCTGGGCGGGCGAGGTGCATAAATATAAGGGCAAATTCTATCTTTTCGTGTCGCTCCTCGGCAAAAACGGTCTGCGCGGAACGCAGATCTGCGTCAGCGATTCGCCTCGCGGTCCATTCCTGCCGCTCGTGCCCCGCGCTGTGACACCTCTCGACCAAAGCTGCATCGACGGCACGCTTTACGTTCACGAGGGCAAGCCCTATATTTTCTACTCGCACGATTGGCCGGATAATTACGTCGAGGAAAAGTCCGCCTACGTCGGTGAGCTCTGGGCGGCGGAGCTTGAGGAGGACTTGACCTCCATCAAGGGCGAGCCCTGGCTCGTTTTCGGCTCGGATGAGTCGCCTATCTCAAAGGCAACGCCCCACCATATCACCTGGGAGGGCAAAAAGTCGATGCGCTACGGCTCGGACGCGCCCTTTTTGCAGAGGCTTTCGGACGGCTCGCTACTCCTGACCTGGTCGCCGTATCTGCAAAATAATTACGTCGTTTTGTCGGTTGTATCGAAAAACGGCGACATAAAAGGTCCTTGGGAACATCTTGCCGAGCCGCTTTTTGACCAAAACGGCGGTCACGCAATGTTCTTTCACGACGCCGAGGGCAGAAACGTCATGTGCCTCCACGCCCCCGAAAAAGGCCCGCTCGAGCGCGCTCACCTCTTCGAGGTCGCCGAGATCGACGGCGTGATGAAGATAGTTAAGGAAATTTAAGTTAAAAAACCGAGGCAGATCGCCTCGGTTTTTGCCGTTTATATTGATTTCCCCGAAGAAATGTGCTATAATTAAACTAATCCAGAAAAGCGAGGGAAGATTATGATAACTAACACCTTTGACCCGTCGCCGATGGCGAAGCTGAATCCCTTTGTCAATCCCGATGCCGTGCGCGTGGACGCTTGCATCATCACTTTTTCCTATATGATCGAAAAATTCGTGACCGAGACCTATGACTGCGAGCAGATTGGCGAGTCGAAGTCGGTCACGGGCAATACGCCGATCTATCTGATCAGATATAAGAACAAAAAGTTCGCGTTTTTCAAGTCCTTTGTCGGCGCGCCCGCCGCTGTGGCATCCGTCGAGGACACCCGCGCGATCTTTTCGACCGATAAATACGTCCTTTTCGGCGGCTGCGGTTGCCTTGACCGCGAGATCGCGCGCGGTAAAGTCATGATCCCCACGGCGGCATACCGCGACGAGGGCACTTCCTATCACTATGCCCCCGCCTCCGACTACATCGACATCCCCGGCGCGGGCGAAGTCGAGGCGTTTATGAAGGAAAACGAGATCGCGTATGTCAAGGGCAAGACCTGGACGACCGACGCCATCTTCCGCGAGACCGAGGAAAATTTTGCCCGCCGCAAAGCTGACGGATGCATTTCCGTCGAGATGGAGTGCGCGGGAGTGCAGGCGGTCTGCGCTTTCCGAGGTCTGAAACTCTATGTTTTCTTCACAAGCGGCGACCTTCTTGACTCCCCCAAGTGGACGATGAGGGCGAAGGAAGGTCAGATCAAAGACACACAGCACGATTCCGGACATTTCGATATTGCCATTGGTCTCGCCGACTTCATTTCATAAGGAGAAATCACCATGAAACCACTTTATCAGAGCATACGCGCGTCCTTTTCGAAGGATATTTATATGCCCGTTTGCCCGGTCGTTGCCGCGCCGACGGTTGTATGGGAGGTCAAGTGCGCAGATGATCTTTCCGTGCTGACCTGTCCCACCCCTCCGCAGAACGTGATCTTGCGTGTTTCGCCCGACCTGACCGTCGAGGGCAAGTCGCTTTACGATGTTCTCGCGCTCTGCTCGCGCTCGGTGCCGATCCTTTATATTGACGATGAAGCAACCGTCGCGCCCCTCGCCGAGTTTTGCGACCTCAACCACGTCGGCGACGCGATCCTTTGCACGGCTTTTGAGAAGAAAGAGCTCCTTGCGAAGGCTTACGATCTTATGCCGATCCTCCGCGGAATGCTCGATTGCAGAGGGGGATCGCCCGAGATCGAAAAATTGCCCTCTGTTTGCGTATCGAACGGCGCAACCTCGGTCATTCTCGACCCCGAAGTTGCCACCGCCGACGCGGTCCATTCGCTCCAGCAGAGATTTATTCATACCGTCACCTACGGTCATTTCGGCAAAGCCGCCGCTCGCGGTGTCAACGGCATCATAACCGCCGATCTTGCGGGCGCGTATGCCTTCCTCACCTCCTTCCCCGAGGGCACGAATTTCCGCCGCCGCGCGCTGATCGCGCACAAGGGCTTCCAGAATAACGGAAAATATTCCGAAAACACGATCACCTCTGTCGTTGCCGCGGCAGAACATCACTTCGAGGGCGCCGAGATCGACGTCAAGCTGACGGTCGATAACGTCCCCGTCGTGATGCACAACACGAACACAAAGGGACTTTTCGACTGCGAGGTCGCCGTGACCGAGGAGAGCACTTATGAATTCCTTTCCTCCCTCCGCCGCATCGAGCACCCGAATGAAACGATCGACACCTTTGCCGACCTGATGCACAAGATGAAGGAGCACCCCGACACGCCCGTGCTGATCGAGATCAAGCCCTCGGCGAAGTACCACAAGGTCGAGCTTTTGACCGCGCTGACGGACGAGATCCTTCGCGACGGACTCTCGCAGGAAAACTGTATTTGCATTATGGGCGGCACGCTCGAGCCGGGACTCCGCTACGTTCACAAGCGCATCCCCGATCTGCCCCTCGGCTGGTGCGAGAGCGGAAGCGGTGTGCCGACAACGAAAGAGGAATCGGAAGATCTTCTTTATCGCGTTGCCCGCCTTTCCGAAGGCTGCGCCGCGAGCTATAACTGCGAGGACGTGCATTGCAGCCGCATTTTCAACGAATATGCAAAGTTCCGTATGCTCCACGTTTTCGTCTGGTCGCGATCGTGGACACTCTCGCCGAGCAAGTGGGAGGAAAACGGACCCTCAAACGACAAGACCTACCTTTCCGGCTTCGACGCCTGGACGACTGACCACGGCGAGTACTTCCTCGGCTACCCGATAGCACTCGAGCCGACCGAAAACGCGCCCGAATGCATCCTTCATTTCCGCGACGGCCACACCGAGCCTGCTCTTTGCGAAGAGCTCCAAGTCGGTGATGAAAAATATTATCTTCATAAAATCGATTTACACTTCGGCGACAGTTATTACATCTGTTCCGAACCGTATCAATTGTAAAACTGCGTTTTACAATTGAAGACGCGCGCTTATCGCCGCTTGTCAAAATCTACGATTTTGACAGCTCCCCTCGGCGCGCGGGCTCGCCTTGCTCGCCTAAAAGGTGTATTTTCGGAGGCGGAGCCCCCGAAAAAACGGATTATATTATAATTGTTTGAATATTTTTATTTGACAATATGTTTCAAACCGAAAGGAGAATGACCATGAAAAAGAATCTGCTTGTTATCATCATAGCACTCACGCTTGCCATCCTTTGCGGATGCAACCCCGCGGAAGTACCTGCGGAAACCACCGTTGTTCCCGAAACACTCCCGCCCGAAACCGCACCCATCGAAACCGAACCCGCCCAAACCGAGCCTCAGGTTGAGGTTCTCAACGTAACTCTTTCTTACGACGATTATCTGACCGAGATCTACGGCATTCTCCCGAATGCTGAGGGCGTTACTCTTGAAGGCAACGCGATCGAAGTGAAAGAGGTCAAGGGCGTGACCTATTTCCACGCAAAGGACCTCGGCACTGCGAAGCTCACCACCGAGACACAGACCGTGGAGATCACCGTAAATAAGGCAAAGCTCAACCTTATCGTTATAATGGGTCAGAGTAACTCGGGCAACCATTTCGGCAACGCAACCTCGGATATCACCTGCCCCCTCGGCACCGCATATTGGTGGGGCGCGGGCAGAGGAATCGCTTGCAAGTCCCCTGCGGATTTCACTCAGGCGACAATGGGCTTCCACAGCACCCTCCTTGCCGAGCTCTACGCGCAGAGCGTAGCAGCGGGCGACCCCGTTAAGAACGTTCTCGTATGGCACGAGGGCGGCAGCCAGTCGGGCGCGGGCACAAGTAAGAACGGTTCCTCGATCTACGGTTGGGCGGCAAGTCCTACCGATGCATCGGGCACCGATTACACCGTCAAAATGGTCAACAAGTGCGTTGAATACTATGCGGGTCTCGGCGACAAGGTCGAGATCGTCAGCCGCGGAGTATATTGGATCCAGGGCGAGGGCGACGGCGTTCGCGGAATCGATCCTACCGAGTACAGCGGTTGCTTTATGGCTATGTGGAACAAGCTCAAGACCGAAGCGGGACTTGAATATATGGCAATAATGCGTGTCCGCCAGGGCGGCGACAAGAACACGCTTAACAACGATATTTTCTATTCCACTACCGTTTCTGCACAGTATGACCTCGCAAACAAGAACCCCGACATCTTTATGGCAACGAATATTACCGAGTATTTCACCGGTGCTCCCACCGAAAAGAAGACGGTTGATTTCAAGAATTACATCAGAATGACGGCGGAATATTCCTCTGTTGATAACTACAAGGATAACCACGGCAACACCGCGACCGTCTCGGGCACCAAGCTGACAACTCCGATGAGCACCCTTTTCGGATCGAACAACAACAACCACTACGGCAAATTCGGCTACACCTTCATCGCATCCGACGCGGCATACAATATGTATAACGCGCTCCACGGCTCCTCCTTCAGCTTCATGATGGCAAACAGCTCGGGCAGACCCGAGGATCGCGTGATCTCGAAGGCGGGCGACACCGTCGAGGTCGACATCACCGATATGGTGGACGATCTTGCCTTCCGCGTGACAGACGGCTCGACCGCGGGCACCGTCGCGATCAAGATCACAAGCGCGGGCAAGGACGTCACCTCCGAGATCATCAATGCCTCGGGCGCGAACTTCGGTTGCGCCAACGTCAAGGCGATGAAGGGCTACAATGACGTTGTCATCACCGTGTCTTTCACCGCAAAGTCGGGCGAGAAGGGCAGCGTGACCTACAAGATCATCGACAACAGCATCGATCTTCCCGCCGATCTCCCCGCGCAGTATTCCTGGGAATTCGACGGCGACCTTCTCGCACGCGATAAGGACGGCAGAGTTGTCAACGCAATGCTCGAAAAGGCACTTTTCGGCTCCTATAAGATCGAGGGCGGCATCCTCTCCTGCAATAAGGCACAGCTTGAGATCGTCAAGGCTATCGACCTCCGCCACGACAAGAATTGGTCGATCGAGATCGGATTCGGCGACATAACCGGCGCAAACGGCTTCATTCTTGCAAGCGAAGCGACGAACATCAAGGGTAACAAGGCGCTCTCCTACCGCGGCGGCAAGCTGACGGTCTCGGATTACGACGTCAAGGAGTTCAAGTCGAGCGCGGGATATTATAACTATTCCGACGAGGGTTCGCGTCTTTCGAGCGGCACCGTCATCAAGCTCGTCAACACCTATGACGCCGCGACCGGCAAGAGCGTTGTCAGCGTTTACCGCGACGGCGTGCTCACGATAGAGGATCTGACCAAGGTAACCGGCGACTTCAACGGCAGCACCACCCTCGATATGAGCCCCTACCCCTTCGTAGCCGATTTTGCCTTCAGCTACCTCGGCAACAGCAACTCCAGCGGCTCATTCCTGCTGACCAATAACATCGACTTCATCAGAGTCGATACCGCAAACTAATAAAACCCAACCGCCTCGGGTAATTTCCGGGGCGGTTTTCAATATATCAAGCAAATTATTCATTATTCATCAGCGAAGCGGCTTCATTATTCATTATTCATCAATAATCAAAATTGGTCAAATGAATAATGAATGATGAATAATGAAAAATGAATAATTTCACACGTGGAGCCGTCTGCACTGCACAATATCAAGAAAAATAAATATTTTTACCAAAAACCTATTGACAAATCTGTCTATTTGTGATAGACTATACATGCAGTCTATTGATGATAGACAAAAGGAGGGCACAAAAATGGAAGAATTAAGACTTGGCGCTGTAGAGGCGCGATTTGCTGATATAGTTTGGGCAAATGCCCCGCTGACAACAAAGGAGCTCGTCGCTCTTTGCGAAAAGGAGCTCGCGTGGAAACGCACAACGACGTATACGGTGCTCAAAAAGCTCTGCGAGCGCGGACTTTTCAAGACCGAGCAGAGCGTGGTCAGCGTGCTGATAACAAGGGGCGATTTTTACGCAATGCAGAGCGAAAGATTCGTGGAGGACACTTTTGCGGGCTCGCTTCCCGCATTTATAGCGGCGTTCGCATCGCGCAAAAAGCCGAGCGAGCAGGAGATCGAGGAGATCCGCCGCATGATCGAGGAATTCGGAAAGGATAAGGTATGAGCGATCTTTTTATCAAAATATTCAACCTCAGTGTGACGGCGGGGTGGCTCGTGCTCGCGGTCTTGCTTTGCCGACCGCTGATGAAAAAGGCGCCGAAGTGGATAAATTGCCTCTTGTGGGGCATCGTCGGCTTGAGGCTCGTTTTCCCCTTTTCGCTTGAAAGCATCTTCAGCCTCATTCCGTCCGCCGAGCCCATACCGGAGGACATTATGTTCTCGCCCACACCCGAGATCAACAGCGGGATCGGCGCGGTGAACAGTGTGATCAACCCGATAATATCGACCAACCTCACGCCCGGGATCGGCACAAGCGTCAACCCGATGCAGCTCGTCGTCGCGATCGCTTCGGTCGTTTGGGTCATAGGCATAGCCTTGATACTCGGCTACGAAATTGTTTCGTATATCTCGCTCCGCTTCAAGGTGCGCGCATCGGTCAGGGGAGAGAAGAACGTCTATTTCTGCGACGAAGTCGATTCGCCCTTCATCCTTGGGGTGATCCGACCGCGTATCTACGTGCCGTCGGGAATGAGCGGCGAAGCACTCGAGCACGTCCTTGCGCACGAAAGGGCGCATCTCCGCCGCGGCGACCATTTTTGGAAGCCCATCGGCTTTGCGATCCTCGCGTTTTATTGGTTCAACCCGCTTCTGTGGGTCGCCTATGTGCTTCTTTGCCGCGATATCGAGTCGGCTTGCGACGAGAAAGTCATCAAAACGATGGACACTGCCGCCAAAAAGAGCTATTCCGAGTCACTCCTCTCCTGCAGCCTGCATCGAAAGAGAATAATGGCGTGCCCCCTCGCCTTCGGCGAAGTCGGTGTCAAGGAGAGAATAAAATCGGTGCTGAGTTATAAAAAGCCCGCGTTCTGGGTCATAATTGTCGCACTTGTAGCCACTCTTACCGTTTCGATATGCTTTTTGACGAATCCGAAGGGCAAGGTTCTCGATGAACTTGTTCCGGGAAGTAAATGGCTCAGCACAACTGGTCCGACCATATCTTTTGGGGTCTATGAAAACGGCAGCGTTGAGGGAATCATCAACACAGCCGATGGAAACAGGCACAATATAGTGATCCATTACCGCAAGGCTGGCAGCGCGGCGGTCGTTGATATAGTCGAAGCCACAATCAATGACGTCAAATACGAGAGCGAGAACTTAACCGTAACTCCCGAGGAGCACAATGAGTGGTATGAGCAGCAAGTGGCTGAACATTCTCTGATCTCGGGTATGTTCAGGATGCGCCGCGGCGATCTTGTTTTGACGGTAAAAAAGAACAACATCGGAATTGAGAGCGAAGAGATCGTTTTCAAAAACGTCTCCTCGGACGATGGGGAATTGTATTACAAAATCGATTTGCCCGGCGGTACTGCAAAGAACTATATCTACATCCACGGGGCGGGATTCGATAATAACCGCGCAGAGATCACATTCCGTCTTGCCCGATGCAAGGACGACGATATATATTTTGTTCTGGGTTGGAAAAACAAGACTCTTAAACCGCAAATGAGAGGTCCCGATTTTGAAGTCTACCGATATGAAAACGGCGTACCGATCGCACTTGAACATATCAGCTATTGGAAAATGTATGCTGTGTCGGTTGACGCTTTATCGACGACATATCCTTCGTATAATCTCACCGAGCATTACGACATATCCGCCCCCGGCAGATACCGCTTTGAGTGCAACGGCGCGTGGGTGGAATTCGAGGTTGTAAGAGAGGACAAGGAAGAAACCACATCGCAAAAGGACGTCAACAACGCGACAGTTGTTTTTGATCCTTCCTATTCCCCCTACGATTCTTCGAGAAAGTACGAGGTCTACGTCTGGCAGATGGCACCGAACAGCTTTTCGTTTGGTCTGCTTGAAAGCAAGCCGCGCTCCTGGCTCGACGATGAACTTTGGGATCTCAAGGGTGTCCCCGCTGCCTTGATGCGCCAAATTTTGCTTGACAAAAATCTCGGACCGAATGACGTTAATATTGTCCACTGGCAGAATCCGGTCTCGAGCTATATCGGGGATTTTTGGGTAAATTGGCAGTATATAGACGACAATGCTCCGCAAGAGAATTTCTATTATGCTATCGTTTACGATATGCTCTTCGGCGCGTCGCCGCAAAGATATTATCCCACCGCCACCGAAAGCGAGTGGTTTGATATCGACGGTGACGGTACAAAGGAAGAGAATAGGATATTCTTTGGACTTGTTGACGGTAAGTTTATGTTCAGATATATCATCAAGGACGATAAGACCGTATCCCATAATGATATTTTCTACACCGCGCCGATGAGCCTCAAATTCTTCACATCGGAAGAAAAATTGCGTCTTCGCGGTGTGACCGAGGACGGAGGAATTCATATTTATGATATCGTGCCGGAAAACGGTCACGTCAAGCTTGTCGAGATCAATAGCACGCCCATCGCGGATCCGTCAAATAAGACGCTTGATCTTTCAAAAGCCGATCTTTCACTCGTTAACCGTATCGTTGTAACAAACGGTAAGACGGGCGAGGTTGCGTATCTGAACACGGCATTTAACAGAACCGCTTTCAATGACTTCATGAACGCGCTGAAGACCGTCAAGGCGAGCGATCCCGTGAGCAATAAGGGGCATTCGGGCTTTAACTATCACGTTGAACTTTACTATGACTTTCAGACGGTCTTCACGTTTTCGCTGTGCAACGAGCCGACCGACGCCCCGCGCATCGTTTGCGGCTATTACGAAACCGATGGCGGCGTTGATTATGCCGCAAGGTATCAGCTGACTGGCGAGGCATACGCAAAGCTCGACGAAGTGATCAAAAATAATGTAAAATAAGCCCCGGGGCAAAATATTGCTTGCATTTGTGCCCGTTTTGTGCTACAATTAAGGCATCAAAACTGTTGGAGTAACCAAATGAAAAACGGAATGATTATTCACCCGGGTGAGCTTTCGAAAAAGTGGATCGACAGGCTTGCGGACGCGGGGATCAATACCCTCGGCATCCATCCCGAGGGCGGTAAGGACGCGCCGAAAACGCTTGAGCGTCTGCTTTCCTTGCTGGAAACGCCCGAATACCGCGCGCTGATCGACTATGCCCGCTCGCGCGGACTGAACGTCGAGTATGAGTGCCACGCGGCGGGGTATCTTATGGACAAGTCGCTTTTCGCCGACCATCCCGAATATTTCCGAATGAACGCGGCGGGCGAGAGGGTGAGCGATTGGAATTTCTGCGTCTCGAATGCGGATGCGCTCTCACTTTTCGCAAAACGCGCCGCCTCTCTTGCGCTCGCGCTTTACGGGAGCAGTAAAAATTTCTATTTCTGGATGGATGACGGTCGTGGAATACATTGCCATTGCCCGAAATGCCGCGCCCTTTCACCGTCCGATCAGCAATATATCGCCCTGCGCGCGGCTCTCGATGAGATCAGACGTCACATCCCCGATGCCCGCCTGGCTTACCTTGTCTACATCGACACGATAACGCCCCCGACGCTTGCTCATAACGTGGGCGGGCTCTTCCTCGAATACGCGCCCTTTGAAAAATACACCGCCAAGGGCGAGGATTCCGCTGTCCGCATCGAGCGTGAGCGCGCAATGATCGCGCCGCTGCTTGAATATTTCGGCAGGGAGGACGCTAAGGTTCTTGAATATTGGTATGATAATTCGCTCTTTTCGCGTTGGAAAAAGCCGCCCGCGCGGTTTGTCCTCGACGAAAACGCCATGTCAGCCGACATCCGCGACTACCGCGCCATGAGTTTCGACCGCATCAGCACCTTCGCCTGCTTCCTCGGCGAGGACTACGAAGAGCTATACGGCGAGGCGGATGTCACGCCTTTTGCCAAGGCTTTTGAATAATAAGAAAAGACTGCTCACGGAAGCAGTCTTTTTCTTTATACAAGATAGATCTCTCGCAGCTCCCTTATGTCCTCGTCGGAGAGGCGGAGGGCGTTGTGGAGGAAGCCTTCGGTGCCGTTCCAGACGCGGTCGATCTCGTCGAATGCGGCGGAAAGGAATCCGCGGCGCGAGGAGAGAAGCAGGTTGAGGTTGTGAGCCTTGCGGACGCTGAAGGTCACAAGCACGACCCCGATGAAGATCCAGAAATTCTTGAATCGGCAGGAGCGGTTCGTCCTCATATAGTCGCGCATGATCTCGTCACGGTCAACGCCGAGGGCGAGAAGTGTCGCCGCCGCAACAACTCCCGTGCGGTCCTTGCCCTGCGTGCAATGCCAAAGCACCGCGCCGTCGTCCTCAAGCAGAATGCGGAAAAACTCGCGCATAGCCTCAAGCGAGGGCTCGGAGGAGATCATCGTGCGGTAGGTTTCGGCGAGGTAGGTTCGCGCGCCGCCTTCGACCTGCATTATCTTTGCAAGGATCGAGGGACCTGTGTGCCGCGTAACTGCGGGGTTCTGCTCGTCGGTCAGGGGCGGGATGTGGAGATAATCAACGCCCTCGGGAACAATGTCGCGCTTATGCGAAAGCTCTGCGGGCGCGCGGAGGTCGATAACGGTGCGCAGACCTTTTTTGTCGCGCAGCTTTTCGGCAACTTCAAGTTTAATTTTGCCCAGATGTCCGCTTCTGTAAAGCTTTCCGTAGCATACGTGCTTGCCGTCGGCAGCGGGAATGCCGCCAAGGTCACGGAAATTCTTAACTTTTCTTGCCATGTCGTCCTCCTGAATTAGATGTACCTTATATTATATCATAAATTTCCCCCGTTGTCTACTGCTTTATTCGTATTTTAGTTCAACAATTATTGAACATTTTACTGTTGACAAAAAATGTGAATTGTGATAAAATTAAAAAAGATCGCTATGCGTTCCGGTCCTTGCGAGAAAGAGGATCAGGCGGTCGCCATTGATCTGATAAATGAGCAACCAATCGGGTTGGATATGGCACTCACGAAAACTGCTGTAATCTCCCGTCAGCGCATGATCGCGATATTTCGCTTCAAGTGTTTCGCCGCCGGCAAGCGCAGATATGACCTTTTTTATTTTGTCAATGTCATATCCGCGTTTTTGAGCAAGTTTCAGGTCTTTGCGAAATTGATTCGAGGGGACAATTTCATATTTCACTTAAAATGTCCTCCATCATAGAGTCAACGTCCTTGTAGCTTTTGTATTTTTCGGGAGAGCGAGCCATATCTTCCGCTTCTTTCATAGCGTCGAGCGTCAGCTTGTTGGGGTTGTCGCGAGTGATGGAGAAGGGAAATGAACCTTCGTAGATCATTTGCTTGAGAAAAATATTGACTGCGGTGGAAAGATCCATTCCGAAATCCGCAAGAAGAACCTGCGCTTTTGCTTTTGTTTCAGCATCAATGCTGATATTTGTCGATACTTTAGCCATAATATCAACTCCTTTCGATAATAGTATATCACAATCCGATTCGGTTGTCAACAAAATATGTGATAATTTTTATATAATACTAACATAATATGCGCATATTATGTTAAAAAGAGGTGACCTCAAATGAACAACAAAGAATTTCTCGGCACAGCTCCCGTGGGCGGGCTTTTGTTCAAATTGGCTCTGCCGACTGTCACGGCGCAGCTTATCAATATGCTTTATAACATCGTTGACCGAATTTTTATCGGCCATATCGAGGAGATCGGCGATCTTGCGCTGACGGGTGTCGGCGTTTGTATGCCGATAATTATGATCGTTTCCGCCTTTGCCGCGCTTGTCAGCTCGGGCGGTGCGCCGCGCGCATCGATCGCAATGGGCGAGAAAAATACGGAGAGCGCAGAGAAGATCCTCGGCAACTGTTTTTCGCTGCAGATCGTCATATCGGTGATCCTGACCGCGGTTTTGCTGATCTTCAACCGCCCGCTCCTGCTTGCCTTCGGTGCGAGTGAAAACACCATCGAATATGCCTGCGATTATATGAATATCTACGCGCTCGGCACAATTTTCGTGCAGTTGACGCTCGGAATGAACGCTTTTGTGACCGCGCAGGGCTACTCGAAGATCGCAATGCTCTCTGTCGTCATCGGTGCGGCGACGAATATCGCGCTCGACCCGCTCTTAATCTACGTTTTCGGCATGGGAGTCAAGGGCGCGGCGCTCGCAACCGTCATTTCGCAGTCGCTCTCGACCGCTTGGGTGCTTTTCTTCCTTTTCTCGAAGAAGGCTATGATCCGACTGAAGGCGGGCAATATGAAGATCTCTGCAAAGATCATTCTCCCCTGCCTCGGACTTGGACTCGCAACCTTTATGATGCAGGCGAGCGAGAGCGTCATTTCGGTCTGCTTCAACTCCTCGCTTCTTGATTACGGCGGGGACATCGCCGTCGGCGCGATGACCATCCTTTCAAGCGTCATGCAGTTTGCGATGCTTCCGATGAACGGTATTGCGCAGGGCGCGCAGCCGATCCTCAGCTATAATTTTGGCGCAAAGAACGCCGCTCGCGTCAAAAAGACTTATCGCCTGCTTCTGATCTCTTGCCTTACCTATTCCGTTCTTCTGTGGAGCGTGATAATGATCTTCCCCCGCCTCTTCCCGTCGATATTCACGCCCGATGCCGCCCTCATCGACTTCACCGCGGGCGTTATCCGCATCTACTTTGGCGGGCTGATAATCTTCGGCGCACAGATCGCGTGCCAGATGACCTTTGTATCCCTCGGCAAAGCACTTTCATCCGTGACCGTAGCGGTAGTGCGAAAGTTCGTGCTTCTCCTGCCCCTCATCTACATCGTTCCGCAGTTTATGACCGATAAGACCCTCGGTGTCTACACAGCCGAGCCCATCGCCGACATCATCGCCGTCACATTTACCATCGTTCTCTTCATCTTCCAGTTCAAAAAGGCGATGAAGAGTATAGAAAACTAAATATTATTCCCCTGCATCTGCGCAAAAGTAGGTTTATTTGCAAAATACAATGCCGCCGAAAGTAATAAAATGTTACTTTCGGCGGTGCCTTTATTTTTTGTTGATGGTTTGATCGCAAGTCAAATTAACGGATGCTATATTTCCCGCACATTCTATTGTTTTAGCTTGAAGCTTATAGCAATCGCTAATATTGTTACAAATGACTTTTTGGGCGTTCAATTCGTTTACACAGATATTTCCTTCGCTCTTGATATCTCCGTTAATTGCACTGCATTTTATGCTTTGATGACACACCACATCTCCGTTAATTGAACTGTCGGATATTATGTGCCCGTAAATCTCTACCTTGAAATACTGTGTTCTGTCGTTGCAATCGTGAGGAAAAGCGATTTCAATGGGTGGTTCGTCGGGTGAAAAAACGGAGGAAACCTTTATTATTTTTGCCCCTCTCATCTGCACAACTCTTATGACATCGTCGTCTTTCATAAAGGGGTGAAGAGCGGAATGATCCGCTATACTATCCGAAAACAGCGCATCAATGGTCACGCCAAATAAATCCGCAATCCGGGGCAGCAGAGCAATATCTGGCGTATTGGCATTGTTTTCCCACTTTGAAACGGCTTGATAAGAAACTCCTAATTTTTCCGCAACTTGATCTTGCGTCAGATTTTTCTGCTGTCTTAATTGTTTTATGTTATTACCGATAGTCATTGCATCTACCTCCTTCTGTTGTAATACAATTATATCATCTTTTAAGAGCTTTTTCAATAGAGCGTATCTATTGTTTCTCAACTATTGCTCGAGTTCTGTTCTCGTTTGTGTCCGCAAAGCAAAGCTTGTCGTTCGTGCAGTGCAGACTTCGATCTCCTCATTCACCGCTCCTCGCGGTCCCCACATTTGCTTGCAAATACGCCCGCATGGGAAACGCTAAGGGTATCTTCAAGCTCTTTAGATATTCAGCGAACATCGGATATTGCTATAATTATGTTTAGGCAGATCGGAATATTTTATTGAAAAGTTTGTGCAAACTTCATTGCAAGTGCAAATTGATTTTTATAAAAAAATTCCACTTTGATATGCAAAATTATATTGCTATGTCGTCTTCGCTGAATAGTTAGCGATTAGCGACCAACCCTCCAGCGTTCCCCATGCGGGCGTATTTGCAAGCAAATGTGGGGACCGCGGGGAGCGGTGAATGAGGAGAACACCGTTCGCACCGCATAAACGACAAGCGTATTTATTGGGCAAAATGGGTTTAATTTGACCGCTTTGCATCGAAAGAATCGCCTATTCAAGTCAATTAGCACAAAAATCTATCTCGCTAATATGAGCCGGCTCCTTTTTCAAAATTATTAATTAATTTATGTCAAGGTCACTCTTTCGTCAAAGTTCGCGGTTGACACGATGGTGTATATATGATATAATTAAATAGGAAGAAAATATTTAATTGACCGGGCGGAAAGCCCCGCGTTTATGGGAGGATGCAGCGATCAAACCGCAAAGCACTTTCGCAGTTTTCGGCGAAAAAATCAAGGAATCGGCAATTTCGGTGTTGCCGATAGTAGTCATCGTGGCAATTTTATGCCTGTTTTTAACACCGATCGAACCAAGCCTCCTTGTCGCGTTCCTTATCGGTACGCTGATGATAATCGTGGGCATGGGACTTTTTACTCAGGGCGCGGAGACCTCGATGACGGTCATTGGTAACCGTATCGGTGCGTCCTTGACCAAATCAAAGAAGCTGTGGCTCATTTTGCTCGTCAGCTTCATTCTCGGACTTGCCGTCACAATCTCGGAGCCCGACCTTCAGGTTCTGGCGCAAACGGTTCCGCACATCGACAATATGGTGCTGATCGTGACCGTCGGAATCGGAGTCGGATTCTTTCTGACGATCTGTATGCTCCGTATCTTCCTCGGCATCAAGCTGCGCTGGCTTTTGCTGATATTTTACGGCATAGTCTTTGTTCTTGCGGCGTTTTCCGATCCCAATTATCTTTGCATCGCATTTGATGCCGGCGGCGTGACCACGGGACCGATGACGGTGCCCTTCATCCTCGCGCTCGGCGTCGGTGTTGCAAATATGCGTTCCGACCGTGATGCGGGAAGCGACAGCTTCGGCCTGGTTGCACTTTGCTCGATCGGCCCGATCCTCTTCGTTCTCATTCTCGGCTTCCTTTTCCCGAACGCGGACGGCGTAACAAGCATCACCACCGTCGATTGGGGCAGCACGACCGAGATCGGTATGGCTTACATCAAGGCGATACCTCACTATCTGCTTGAGACCTCGATGGCGCTTTTGCCCATCGTTGCCATCTTCCTCATTTTTCAGTTCTTCGTCTGGAGAATGCAGGCGCGCCCCTTCTTCAAGATCTGCTGGGGTGTTCTCTTTACATACGTCGGACTCGTTCTGTTTCTGACGGGCGTAAACGTCGGTTTTTCATCGCTTGGCGCAGTTCTCGGCGTGGCTCTTTACGGCGGCTGGACGAAATATCTCCTGATCCCGCTTGCAATGTGCCTTGGCTGGTTCATCATCTCCGCCGAGCCCGCCGTCTACGTTCTCGAAAAGCAGATCGAAAGCGTTTCCTCGGGCGCGATCCCCGGCAAGGCGATCAAGTACAGCCTTTCGATCGCGATCGCGATCGCAATGGGAATTGCAATGCTCCGAGTCATCACGGGCATTTCAATTATGTGGTTCGTCGTTCCCGGCTATGCGATCGCGCTGATCTTGACCTTCTTCGTACCCGATATCTACACCGCGATAGCATTCGACTCGGGCGGAGTTGCATCGGGACCCATGACCGCGACATTTATGCTTCAGTTCCTCATCGGAGTCTGCACCGCTGCGGGCGGCAATATTCTGACCGATGCTTTCGGTATCGTTGCAACCGTTGCGATGATGCCGCTCATCTCGATCCAGATCGTCGGCTTTATCTACAGCCGCAAAAAGCGCGCTGATGACGTCGCAGTTGAAACCGTCGCAGATGACGAGATCATTGAGCTTTGGGGGTGAAAGATATGAATTTTGTAATTTCGATAATCCATCCCGCTGTGGCGCCGCGAATGAACGCCATTATGCAAGCGCTTGAGCTCCCTTTGTCGATCGAGCTCCTCGGCAGAGGCACGGCGACGCAAAACGTGCTCGACCTTCTCGGTCTGAGCACGCGCGAGTACCACATCGTTATGACGATCGCAGACCGCGACCGCACGGCAAAGCTGATCGAGGAATCGCGAAAGCATCTTTACATTGATGCCCCCGGTCAGGGAATCATTGCGGCAACACCCATCAAAAGTGTAGGAGGAGGTAAGACCTTGGCAAATCTTAACGCAGGCAGACCCGCAGAGGGCGCACCCGAGATAAATTATAATTACGAGATCGTTCTGGCGATAGCCAATGAGGGCTATACCGACACCGTTATGGAAGCCGCAAGAGAAGCGGGCGCGCGCGGAGGAACCGTCCTTCACGGCAAGGGCACGGGCTCGACCGACGCCGCAAAGTTCTTCGGCGTATCGATAGCGAGCGAAAAGGAAGTCATAATGATAGTAGCCCGAGCAACCGAAAAGGCGGCTATTATGAAGTCGATAATCGACAAAGCAGGCACTCAGACCGACGCCGGCGCAGTTGTAATGTCCCTCCCCGTCAGCGCAGTCGCGGGATTTGGATTGCTTGATAATAATTAAAGTGGACAGTGGTTAGTGGACAGTTGACAGAAAGGTGCGAATGATAATTTGATTTTGCTATTTGCATTCCATTGTACTAACCAATGATTAAATAATTTAATCAAAAAACAAAGGATCTCGGATATTAAGAAGTTTGCGCTTCTTAATATCCGAGATCTTCTATTTACTTTTATTTGATATTTAATCACATTACGAAGTTTCTTGCGTACAAAACAAAATTACAGATAAAACTCCGCAACTTTCTGTCCACTGTCCACTGTCCACTGTTCACTAATCTGCCATCAACACTTTTTCATAAGTCTGATATAAAACTCCACAGTCCTTCCGAGGGCGTCGATGCGGATCTTTTCGTTGTTGCCGTGGATCGAGGCGCGTTCTTCTTTGGTCAGGTCCATTGCGGAGAAGCGGTAGACGCGGTCGGAAATGCGGCCCCAATGGCGCGAGTCGGAGCACTGAACCATCAGGTAGGGCGCAACGATGCAGCCCTTCCAGGTCGAGGCAACTGCGGAGGCGACTTTCTCAAATCCCTCGCAGTCGGTGCGCGAGATGCGCGAGGGGTTCATTCCGTGCATACAGGTGACCTCAACGTTCTCGTCGCCGACGGTCTTCTTGATATATTCAAGCGCCGATTCCATATCGTCGGCGGGGTTGAGGCGGATGTTAGAAACGAGCGAAGCCTCGGGCGGGATGACGTTGGTCGCCGAGGAGCCCTGTGCCTGCGTGAAAGCAACGGTGGTGCGCATCAGCGCGTTCATTTCGCCGCCGTCCTTTTTGCAGATCATATCAAGCACGGGCAGGAAGACCTTCAGATTCGAGAAGATGATGCGGTAAACGAAGGAGGAATATCTGCCGAGAGTATCGAACATCTCTGCGGCGGGCGCGGTGAGCTTGAGCTTGAAGGGGTGCTCGACCATATTTCGGCAAGCGGATGCAAGTCTGTCGATCGGTGCGCCGGGCTTGGGAGCCGATGCGTGACCGCCCTGCGATTTTACGGTATATTTGACGTCCATCATACCTTTTTCTGCGATGCCTATCAAACCGCAAGGAACCTTGACGCCGGGGAATACGTTTTCAACAACCGCACCGCCCTCGTCGATGACAAGCGCGGGCTCGATGCCCTTTTCCTCAAAGTAGTCAACAATACGCACAGCGCCGAGTCCGTTGACCTCTTCGCCGCCCGAAAATGCAAAATAAATGTCGTTTTCGGGGACAAATCCCTCGCCAATGAGCTGATTTGCGGCAAAAAGGATGCCGGAGAAGGTAACTTTTGTGTCAAGCGTGCCGCGTCCGATGACGAAGCCGTCCTTGATGATGCCCTCAAAAGCAGGGGTGTCCCAAAGATCCTCGTTCACGGGAACGACGTCGTAATGCGCCATCATAACGGCGGGGGAATCGCTCTTTTTGCCCGCCCAGCGGAAGAGAAGTCCGCGGTTTTCGAGTCGGGTGAACTCGCAGACCTTGTTCACGTTCGGGTAGAGCGAGGGGAGAAGCGCGATAAGTTTTTCAAATTCCGCGTCGTCCTCAAGTGCGGGATCGCGGTAGGATACCGTCTTGCAGCGAACGAGCTCGGCAAGCTCGGCGGCAGCCTTTTCCTTGTCGACCTTGACCTCGTAGTTGTCAAGCTCGGGTTGCTTTTTGGGCTTGAAAGCCGATGCGCGGACGATCAGCACCGCCAGAAAGACGACTATCGCCGCGGGAATGAGCGCGAGGAGCCACATATCAGAGCACTCCTTTCTTGTAAAGGATGCGCGCAACGATGACGGTGAATACGACTCCGACGGGAACCATAATTCCGACGGTCGAGGCGTTGAGCGCGGGAACGAAGATGAAGAGCGCGAGCATCAGGATGATGGGCGCGATCGAGAGCTTGAGATTCTTCGAGATGAAAACTACCGCAAGACCGCCGAAGAGCGCGGGCAGGATCATATCGAATGCGGGAACAAGAACGGGGGATTCAAGGATGGGCGTCAGCGGAACGATGCAAATGACGCCGATGACGATGATGAGCGTGGTCACGATGCTCGAAACCGCGATGGCGATGGTGGAAATGACCTCGCCTTCCTCGTCGGATGCCTTGACGCCCGCGCGCTCCATTGCGTCGATGGCGCAGGGCAGCTTGAGGTTCGAGATATTGCCCGTGATGAAGGAGAGGTAGGTGCCTCCCGCGCCGAGCATGGGAACGTAGGTGAAGATCTCAACGATTCCGACAGCCCAATACATCGGGGCAGTCGCAAAAACGCCCTTGAGGAGCACACCGAAATCGGGAAGTGTGCCGAAGATCAGAGATAGAGCCACGGGGAAGGCAAAGAGCACGCAGGCAACCGCGATGCCCCAGATGCGTCCGCTTTTGTGAACGCTTTCCATATATGAAAGGTTAGTGTTTTTCATAATTTTAACCTCCTAAAAGCATTGTGAAGGGAATTGCCGATGCCATTCCGACAATAAGGCTCATCGGGAGAGCATAATCGGTCAGCCAACGGATCTTGCATTTTGTTGCGATAGTACCGCAAATTGCCATAACGACCGCCGAGGTCGCCATTACGCAAACTGGGATCAGACCCGAGGTGTCGCCCTTGGCAACAAGTCCGACGTCGCAGAAAACGTAGCCGAGAAAGGCGGAGATCATACCAAGGAACATGGCGTTGTTGAAGATCTCGCCCCATTTTTTGTCCTTCATACCGACCTTTGCAAGCCCGCTTTGAAGTTTCTTTGTGACAAAGGGAACAAGAATGAGCCCCGCCGCGATGCCGACTGTCATTACCCACGCGATGGTTATGTAGATCGAGGGATCGGTGACCGTCGTGCCCGCGCTCATATTTGCCGCTTCAAGAGCATTGCCCGCGGCAACGGTTTCGTAGGTGATCGATCCGATAACGGAAAGCCTGAGCCACGGAAGCGGAATTCCAAGGCTCTTGGAGAGCGCGACAACGCCGATCAGCACCGCAACTGCGGGCGCTATGGTGAAGATCGCGGCTGAGATCACCGTCTTTTTGATGTGCTCGCCAAGTCCGAGCTCCTTCGCGCGCTTGATCGCACGTGCAAGGAAGAAGGCGGACTGCGCCAGAACGATCGCGATGATCGCGCCGACGATGACGAAGAGAATGGGATGGTTTACGTTGAAAGTCATTCCTTTTTACCTCCGAGTTTTGAAAAGAATTTGAAAGACATAGGCCAGATTGCACCCGCCATAACGACCATCAAGAAGTAACGAAGCATCCTTGCCCAGGTGTTTGCGGGGAGAATCGCTTCAAGCGGCGCGCGGAGAAGCTCTTTTACTGCCAGAACGAGCACAAGTCCGCCCGCGATCTTGATGAGCTGCGCCCACCAAACGGCTTTTGTGTCAAACTTGAGCCATTTCAGATCCACGGTGTAAACAACGAGGAATCCGAGCATACAGCCCGTCAGCGTGTAGGCGTTCTTGACCGCGGAGATCAGATTGTGCACGTTATCAACGTGAAAGACCTCCTCGGGGAAGCTCCAATAGGTCATAAAGAGCAGATAAGCGAGCATAATTCCCGTCAGCGAGAAGAGAATGGCGTACATCACCTTCGGCGACTTTTCCGCTTTTTCAAAGAGGGGCGCAAGCGCGAAGATGAGCAGGAGCGCGATGACGATCGAAACGCCGACGTCGGCGGGAGTGTGAACTCCGAGGTACATTCTCGAGAGGGGCACAAGCACGCAAAGCGCGATCGACGCGATCTTTATCGCGCGGTTTCTGAACTTCAGCGCAAGTCCGCCGAAAAGCCCGACCGAGGTCTGCGTGTGACCGCTGGGGAAGGAGTAGCCGCTTGCCGCCTCGCGCGCGGATTCAACGATCGTGAAATTCGGGTCCTTCACCCAAGGGCGCGGAATGCGGAAAGTGATCTTGAGGAACTGATTGATAACGGTGCCGACAAAGCCGACCGAGAGCAGGTAATAGCCCTTGTGCTTGTTCACGCACCAAAAAACGATCATTCCCACCGCCATAAACACCGTTTCTTCGCCAAAAAGCGTGACGATCGAAAACAAAAAGTCAAGCACGGGGTTTCTTATTTTTTCAAGAAAATAGAGGAAAGCCATATCATCACCTCGTTTTTTCCTTATTATACCACGGGGAGCCGAATTTTGCAATAGAATTTCATAATTCAATAATAATTGAAAATCGGATTTGACGTTTTTTGTTGAAATATAAGCGATTCTGTGATATAATTGTACTCAATAAATATCAGGCGGTGACAAAATGACGGACGCAAAAACACTCGCGTATATCAATCTCCATGCCGTTCTCGGCAGCATCCCCCGACTTTGCGAGCTCGATGAGCGCGCAAGGGAGCTTATAAAAAACGAAAAGGTCTCGCTCGGATTCCGCGTCAAGGGCGGCCCCTCGGGCGCACTTTGCTTTGCTGACGGCAGGGCTTGGTTTGCCGAGGAATGCGATTCCTGCAATATTATTCTGCCCTTTTCCTCCCCCGAAAAATTCAACGGAATGATCGACGGCACGGTCACGCCCATCCCCTCAAAGGGCTTTGCAAGGCTCGGCTTTCTGCTCAAAAAGTTCATGCCCCTGACCGATATTCTGTCCTCCTACCTTCGCGCCGACGAAAAAACGCTCGAGGATCCCGTTTTCTTCGAAAAGAGCACGCTTCTGATGTTCCACTTGATCGCAAACGCCGTCGCGCAGATCGGAAACGTCGATATGATCGGCAGGGCGAGCGCATCCTATATCGTTGACGGCACGATCAGACTTGCCATCGGCGACGAGCACGTCCTCGGCATCGAGGCGAAGGATCACGTCCTGCGCGTGCTCAAGGAAGCTCCCAAGAATTTTTCTTCGTTTATGAGATTTGAGGACATCAACCTCGCGCGCGATCTCTTTGACGGCAGGGTCAACGCCGTTGCCGCAGTCGGCGAGGGCAAGGTCCGCGTCGGCGGAATGATCTCGCAGGTCGATAACGTCAACAGAATTCTCGACCGCGTTGCGCTCTATCTTGCTTAAGGGGTGAAATTATGAGAAAAATTAACACTTACGATAAAAGCCGCGAGGCATTTGCCCGCGCAATGAAGGTCATCCCCTCGGGCATCTACGGCCATCTCGGACCCGCCGAGGGATGCTATACCCCCGTCGAGGCGTTCCCCTTCTTCTCCTCGAAGGCACAGGGTACTTACGTCTGGGACCTTGACGGCAACAAGTTTATCGACTATATGGGCGCCTACGGCCCGAACGTTCTCGGTTACAATGACCCCGATGTTGGCGCCGCGGCGGCAGCGCAGAGAGCTCTCGGCGACTGCACGACTCTGCCCTCGACCAAAATGATCGAGTTCGCCGAGCTCCTCGTCGATACCGTCGCAAGTGCCGATTGGGCGTTCTTCGCAAAGAACGGAAACGACGTCACCACCCTCGCCGTTATGACC
>JAZQJB010000054.1:0-7850 GCA_045541375.1 Eubacteriales bacterium
CCGCTTGGCCTCCGACTTCACCCCGAGACCCCGGCACCTGAAACCACCGTCCCCTCTCCCGAAACGACCGAGGAGACGACCGATATCTACCACGAAACCACCGCTCCCCTCTACGACGGCACGACCGCCGAGCCCGAACCAGAGCACAACGGAAGCTACGGTCTTGAATACAAGATGAATGAGGACGGAAAGAGCGCGATGCTCTTCCATCGCGGAATATGCACGGATGAAAACGTCATCGTCGCATCGGTCTGGAACGGCGTTCCCGTAACTATCATAGGCGAAGCTGCATTTGCCGATTATATCAAATATAATACCATAACGATTCCCGAAAGCGTGACGGCGATAGATATGCGCGCCTTCAAGAACTGCACGGGACTTGAAAGTGTTAAACTGCACGATGGCATCTCTTACATCGGCGCAGACGCCTTTGAAAACTGTGTTGCGCTTACGGAGATCACCCTCCCGAAATCGCTTGAATGGATTCAAACCGGGCTTTTTATGAATTGCATCAATCTCCAAAAGGTTATTATCGGAAACGAAGTCGAAAGAATCGTTTTTGGTGCATTTTATGATTGTTCCGCTCTGCGCGAGCTTCATTACCTCGGCACAAAGGCAGAATGGAACAATATTCAAAAGGACTTGGATTGGAATGCAAAGAGCGCGATCACCGTAGTCCATTGCTCCAACGGCGATGTTGAAATTACACCTTATAATGCCGATGAACCCGAATACGACGGCTCGCGCGGGCTTGAGTATAAGGTAAACAACGATGGTAAAACCGCCTCGCTTTTCGGGATCGGAACTTGTACCGACACAGATATCGTTGTCGCTTCCACCTATAACGGTTTGCCCGTTACGGAAATATTCTACAATGCTTTCAACGATAATTCGCAGATAGTCAGCGTTATAATCCCCGAGAGCGTTACCTTTATAGAAGAACGCGCATTCGCAAACTGCATTTCTCTTGAAAGCATAACTCTTCCCTCCGGCTTAAAAAATTTCGGCGACGCCGAAACCTTTAAAAACTGCACCTCGCTCAAAAACATCGTTCTGCCCGACGGTATGAATTATCTCGGCGTAGAGACCTTCAAGGGCTGCGCTTCTCTTGAAAGCATCGTTATGAAGGGTGTAGGCAGTATTGATATAAGTGCCTTTGAAGATTGTGCGAAGCTTAACAATATAGTTATTTCCGGGAAATGCATAGACATATCGGATTCTGCCTTCAAGAATTGCAGCTCGCTTACAAATTTTTCATTTGACGGTACTGTAAACGAGTGGTTGAAGCTTGCCAAAGGAAATGAATGGAGCGAAGGCTGTCCCTTCACCGTCATCCATTGCTCCGATGGTGACGTCAATCTGATCATCGAATACGACGGTTCGCGTGGGCTCGCGATCCGAATAATCGGTGATCATGCAGAGGTCACCGGCATCGGAACCTGCACCGACACGGAGATCGTTATTCCCTCATACTATAGCGGCTATCCCGTAACGCAGATCAATATATGGGCATTCAAGGATAATACACGTATAACGAGCGTAAAAATATCCGATACGGTAACGATGATTGAAGGCAACGCCTTTGCGGGATGTACCTCTCTGCGCAGCATCTACATTTCCGCAAGCGTAAGCAACGTTACGGCACTCTCGTTCGACGGCTGCACCAATATTACAAGCATAACGGTTGACCCGAATAATCCGTACTACGAAGGCACAAACTGCATAATTCAGAAGTCAAACAAGTGGCTTCTGCTCGGATGCAGAACAACAGTCATTCCCTCTGACGGAAGCGTCGAATACATCGGCGGATGTTCCTTCAACGGTATCAGCGGTCTGTACTCGATCACTGTCCCCGAGGGGGTTATAGATATTGATACCAGCGCGTTCAATAACTGCCCCGACCTGCGCGAGCTTCATCTGCCAAGCACGCTGAGGTATGCAAGCGGAGGTGAAAGCAATATTATCTCCGGATGTAACAATATCGAAGTCATTACCATCCCGAAAAACTCGGAATACTTCTACGTTGTCGGTAACTGTCTTATCGAAAGGAAGACAGGAACTCTGATCCTCGGCTGCAAAACGAGCGTTATCCCGACCGACGGTTCGGTCAAAGCTATCGGAACTCACGCTTTTCAAGGGAATTTAAGCCTCAGAGATGTAGTACTTCCCGAGGGAATCACGAGCATCGGCGAGGGTGCTTTTGCATCCTGCCGTAACCTGAAAAGCATTGTTTTCCCCAAATCGCTGACAAAAATCGACGGCTGGACATTTGAAAACTGCAGTTCGCTCGAAAAGATCAATATTCCCGAAAATGTAACCGTAATATCATACGGCGCATTCAGAGCTTGCAACAACCTCACCGAAGCCGTTTTGCCGCGTTCGCTCAAAGAGCTTTACTGGGATTCCTTCAGCGCCTGCACCGCTCTCCGAGAAGTCCGTTTTGCGGGAACGAAAAAAGAATGGAACTCGATAAGGATAGACAATTCCTGGTACCACGGAAGCTCAATAAACGCGATCAACTGCTCCGACGGTATCATTTACCTCAACGAGAGTAACGGCTCGCATGGGCTTGAATACCGAATTGAGGGCGATCACGCCGTGCTTGTAGGTATTGGTACTTGCACCGACAAAGAGATCATCGTCGCTTCTACCTATAACGGTCTGCCCGTTACGGCAATCGGACGCAAAGCTATTTATTCGCTTGACGGCATAACGCGCGTCGTCATATCCGATACCGTAACCCATCTCGATTATATGGCTATCGCGTGGTGTTCCGATCTCGAATCGATCCATATTCCTGCCAATCTGACGACTATGGAAGAGTACGCGATCATTGCATTCGGCAATATTCGCAGCATTACCGTTGACCCGAACAATCCGAACTATTACAGCGTGAATAATTGCCTTATAAACAGAAAAACGAAAACACTCATTCTCGGCTGTGATACAAGCATTATCCCAACCGACGGAAGCATCAGCGCCATAGCACCTAAAGCTTTTACGATGTGTGACGGCATTGAAAGTATCACTATCCCCGAGGGTGTAACAAAAATCGGAGAGGATGCCTTTTATGATTGCTCGGCGCTCAAAAGCATTGAGCTTCCCGAAAGTCTGATTACAATAGATTCGAGCGCTTTCGCAAACTGCTCGTCGCTCCAAAATGTAAAGCTCGGCGGTAAAGTCGAGTATATGGGCGATTACGTTTTTTCCGAATGTAACAAATTGGGCGAGATAATACTCCCCGACAGCCTGAGCTTTCTCGGAAATTATGCTTTTCAGGGTTGTACCGATCTAAAGCGTGCAGTTCTGTCGAGCAATCTGGAAATACTCGAGCTGATGATTTTCGCATCCTGCACGAATCTTGAAGACGTTATCATCCCCGAGGGTGTGAAAACCATTAGCGCCGATGCTTTTTCAAACACTGCGCTGAAGGAACTAAAACTGCCCGCGAGCATCAAAGCAATACGGCATGGGGCGTTTGAATATTGCGACAATCTTATGAATGTAAGTTATGCGGGAACAGTTACCCAATGGATCGCCGTAGAAAAGGACATCGGTTGGCACACAATCGGCACATTCAAAAAGATTCGTTGCTCGGACGACGAGATGAAGCTCTACTCAGATTCCAAGGATGAAGGCAGCCTCGGACTTGAATATGAGATCAACACGGACGGCAAGAGTGCACGATTGATCAGCGAAGGTATCTGTACCGATGCCAAAATAGTAGTTGCGTCAAAATTCCACGGTCTGCCGGTGACCGAGATATATTCGGTTGCTCTGTCGAACTGCGACTTTATCGAGGAGATCGTAATTCCCGAGGGCGTAACGGTTATCCGCAACCAAGCCTTCTCCCGTTGCGTAAATCTGAAAAAAATAACCTTGCCGAGCACGCTGGAATATATCTACGATTCCGCTTTTGCCGATTGCGAGAGTCTTGTAAGCATAGTCATCCCAAGGAAAGTAAAGCTTATTGAGACTTGGGCGTTTCGGGATTGCAAAAATCTCACGAAGTTTACCTTTGCGGGTACAGTCGCTGAATGGAACGCCGTTCAGAAAGGTTTGGGCAACAATTGGAACGATGGCTGTCCCTTCACCGTCGTCCATTGCTCCGACGGAGATGTTTTAGCGGAGCCGATCACCTATGACGAGGCTACCGAGCTTGCGCGTCAGTATTGGTCGCCGATAGAAAGCGGGTATTTCGTCCGATATGCAAGCTACGAAATGTATCTCCTCGTTCGTCCCGATGAAGTGATCGTGGACAGGATCTACATCGACCGCTACACGGGCGAGATCTCGCAGCCCAAGCTGACATATCCCGACATACCCGATCCACTTCTCAAGGTTCTTCTCAACGAAACGACCTATATCCGCCAATTTGATTCCGAATCGGAAGGGTATTTCAAGGATACCGTCCTTGATTACCCGACCGCGGAGACGGGCTCTTTCGGCTACGCCGTTTGCGACCTTGACGGAGACGGAAAGGAAGAGCTTATTCTTTC
Source organism: Eubacteriales bacterium (assembly GCA_045541375.1). GTDB lineage: Bacteria > Bacillota > Clostridia > Oscillospirales > CAG-272 > CAG-390. The sequence continues at coordinate 4,500 of JAZQJB010000054.1, forward strand.
CTCGTTGCAATATGAGATCGTTCTGCGCGAATTTGAGGGCAAGGTTTACGGATATTTGTTCGATTTCAGATCGCTTCTTGATCTCAAAACCGACGGAAGCTTCAATTTCACCTCGAACGCGGGAATGACTTACGGCACGGCAAGGCTGAGCTTTGACGGCACAAAATACGTTTTCACCGAATTGACCCGAAGAGAACATGTCGATAACGGAAGCATCTCCTACTTTGTTGACGACAAAAAGGTCACAAAAGCGGAATTTGACGCCCGCGAGGCACTTCTTTCGCAAGAAGAAGCACCTTACGAGCACCTTGCGATCTATCCCCTCAGGGCTTGGTTCCCCGGAGGATAAAGCGAGGGGCTGACTCGTTAAGATATATTTTGCAAGAGCAATATAAACAATATCATTAATTACATCTTGGTAAAATTCGCAATAAAATGAAGTTGCGCGGACTCCTTCCCCCACTTCCGTGGTCCCCCTTCCTCCCGGAGGAAGGCTGATTGGTCAGTGCAAACTCCGTCGGATATTCAGCGAATATTGTTTTAACTTAAACCTTAAACAGCAACAAGGAATATTTTATTGAAAAAGTTTGCAAGAACTCTGTTACGAGTGCAAATTGATTCAAATAAAATATTCCTTTTTGGTATGCAAAATTATAAGTTTGAGCAAAATTCGCTGCAGAAACGATAAAGATAGCACAAATCCTTAGCCTTCCTCCGGGAGGAAGGGGGACCGCGAGGAGCGGTGAAAGGAGCCCGCGCAACTATCGGTTAGCACAAATAATATCTATGTTAAATGAGCCAGCTTTTTTCGCATTATTATGTTCACAGAAAAAATTATTGACAACGAAAAAATAATATGATATACTTAAATTGATAGGGAGGCTGATGCTTCCCCGAAGAATATCGAAGTTCACACCTACCATTCGCAAAAGGAGTTTTTAATGAAAAAAATAAACATTACTTTAGTTATGCTGCTCGCGCTTATTTGCTTTTTCGCCGCTTGCGATGAAGCCCCCGAGCTCGAGTTGACCCTTGCCGATTTCGTTTATGACACCGAGATCAACACGGATCACGTCATAACCGAGGAAGAGCTTGCCGCGATGAACAAGGTCTGGCGCGCCGAGTTCGGCAAAGATCTTGCCGATACGCCCGAAGAGGCGATGAAAAGGCAACCGAGCCGCGATTTCTATTTCGGCAGATACGGCAGATTCTTCGTCTTTTACCGCTTCACCGCTGATTTTGACAAGACGTTCAGTTGGAAAAACTACACCTTCACTCTTCCCTACGGCACTATGCTGTTCCTGACGGACGATGAGGTCTACGACCAAAAGCAAATGGCGTCGTTTAATCTTTTCCCCGCCGAGTATATCGATGCCCTGTATGATTGCTACGAGAACACGTACCTTCCATATAAGCCCGATGCGGTTTTGCGAGAAGACGAATATGTCCTCACCGAAGCCGATCTTGAGTGGATGCACGGGATGTTTGAGCACTCCCCGCAATACACGGGAGTGGAAACTCTCGGCAGAGCTATGCGCAGAGAAAAGGACGCCGCTTATTATTTCGGCAAATTCGGTGACACCGTCATCGTCTGGAATCTTCAGAATTACAGCGAAAAGCCGAATTTCACGATTTGCGGCTATGAATTCAACTTTTATAACGGCTCGGTGCTGTTTTTCGACCCCGAGGGGCTATATGAGCCCGAAACCGAGGGCGTCGAGGGCATTATGACCGCCGAGGAATGGAAGGCGTTTTACGATCATTACGTCGAGTATTATGTTCCTCTCAACTCGGATCCCTATACTTATCATAATCTTTCCGTGAGCATCGAGATACCGTCCGAGGACGAAATGCGTGCGATAAACGAGTTTTACGGGGCGTGGAAATACGAGCAGTTATACAACAAATACTATCAGAGGTATATTGAGGCAAAGCAAACCCCTGCCAATGCCGATAAAAACGCAGTGCGCGCCGTTGCGATTGATATAGGCACCGACCCGCACCGCTTCTTCAATGAGGATAACTACGCGGATTATCAATATTGGGGCAAGATCGGAGAAAAATTCCTTCTTGCAACACAAAACAGTTATGTATCCCTGACTGTTTCCGAGATAGCGGGATTCAAATTCGTCCTTGACGGCTCGGGATGTGAGATCCTCATCTGCGAAGGCGGCAAGATCACGCCTCTCGCCGAGGCTTACGAGAAAGGTACCGTAACCAAATCCGAGGTCGCATTTGCGCACGAGAGTCATGTTGCATACCGCAACTCTCTCCTCAGCGGAAAAGAGGAGATCGCCCCGCCCACAAGGCTGAAGGTCAATGTATCGTCGGGTCGGTTGTCCGCTGACGAGCAGCGCGAGATCGTTTGGGAGTACATCGCAAATTCAAGCAGCCTCGAATCCGAGCTTAACGCGACCTATGCCGTCCGTTGCTTCGGTAAATTCGGTAACGTTTATGCAGTTATGATCGACGGCCCGTGGGGATATACTCAGGCGATTCGAAACGAAGTCGTTGCGGGTTATACTTTTACTTTCCCCGACGGTCATCGGATGCTTATATATAAGGAAGGCGATTTTTACACCCTGAACAAGGCGTATGAGCTCGGCATCATCAGCGAAAAGGACGTCGCCGCGATCGAGTGGAGCAAGAGCGCGCCGTTTACCTACACCACCGAGTTTTCGCCCGTCAAGCTCGATGGTTGGGAGCTTTATGCCCTTGTAGAAGACTATATCAAATACTGCGGTCATGCCAAGGATACGGTGTACTCCATCCGATGCTACGGCCACGCCAATCAGGGCAACGCGTCGATAATCGACCGCAGCGACGTCGTATTCGAGCCAAAGAAAACGAGCGAAACCGTCGCGGGCTTTGAATTTATCTATCCCACCGAGCAAAAGATGACCTTTTTCCTGGGTGATTACAAACCCCTGAGCCTCGCCGAGGCATACGAACAGGAGTACCTCACCCTCGAGAATATCAAAAAGATTCACGAAACCTACCGCGCGGCACATCCGGAGCTTTATAATTAAAATCAAACAACGGCCTTTTGCCGCTGTCAGACCACTGACAAACGTATATTAAAAACTAACATATAGCAATATGCACAAATAATTAGTAAAAAGCTATGTTCGCACTCGTAATGCAGGGGTGAAGGGGGCGGCAGCCCCCTTCAAAAGAAACGATGTCATCCTGAGGCGGCGCCCGCAGGCTGCCTGCGCCCGGTAGGTCTGTCGGTTTTCCGAAGGAAAATGGAGGCGTAAGCCGAGAAGACAGACCTACAGTTTGCCGAAGGCAAACATTGGATCATCGTGACGCGCAAATTGTTCTTTGCGCGTCGCGGTGCTGGCGAAG
>JAZQJB010000055.1:0-8713 GCA_045541375.1 Eubacteriales bacterium
GGTCTTACCATGGTCAACGTGACCGATGGTACCAATGTTAACGTGCGGTTTGGTTCTTTCAAAAGTAGACTTAGCCATTTTGGAATCCTCCGTAAAAATTCTTTTTATTTTTTAATTTTAAATTAGTGCAAAGAAACTATCAGTTCTGCTTTGCGCGGGCAGTTACGATGCCCTCCTGGATGCTCTTGGGAACCTGAGCAAAGTTGTGCGGCTCCATAGAATAGAGTGCACGTCCCTGAGACTTGGAACGCAGGTCGGTAGCGTAGCCGAACATTTCGGACAGCGGAACGTCTGCGATGATCTCTGTAGATCCCTTGCCGTCGTCATTCATTGCCTGAATTGCGCCACGGCGGGAGTTGAAGTCACCGATTACATCGCCAAGATAATCGTTGGGAGTAATGGTGGTTACCTTCATGATAGGCTCGGTAAGAACGGGGTCAGCCTTTCTCATAGCCTCCTTGAACGCCATAGATCCGCAGATCTTGAACGCCATTTCAGAGGAGTCGACCTCGTGATAAGAGCCGTCGTAAAGTGTTACCTTAACGTCAACAACGTTGTAGCCTGCAAGGACACCGCACTGCATTGCGCCCTGGATACCCTGGTTAACAGGCTCGATGAATTCCTTCGGAACTGCACCGCCGGTAACGGAGTTAACGAATTCGTAACCTGCGCCGGGCTCGTTGGGCTCAACGATGATCTTAACGTGAGCGTACTGACCCGAACCACCGGACTGCTTCTTATACTTGCACTCATGGTCAACTGTCTTACGGATCGTCTCCTTATAAGCGACCTGAGGCTTACCGATGTTTGCCTCTACCTTGAACTCACGAAGAAGTCTGTCAACGATAATTTCAAGGTGAAGCTCACCCATACCTGCGATGATGGTCTGACCGGTCTCATCGTCGGTGTAGGTTCTGAATGTGGGGTCTTCCTCTGCGAGCTTCGCAAGAGCAATGCCCATCTTCTCAAGACCTGCACGGGTCTTGGGCTCGATAGCAACTCTGATAACGGGCTCGGGGAATTCCATGGATTCGAGGATGATGGGGTGCTTGTCGTCGCAGAGAGAGTCACCGGTACCGGTGTTCTTTACGGAAACAACTGCTGCGATATCGCCGGCGTAAACAACGTCGATATCCTTACGGTTGTTTGCGTGCATCTGAACGATACGACCCATTCTTTCTCTCTTGCCCTTGGATGCGTTCCAAACTGTGTCACCTGCGTGGATGGAGCCGGAGTAAACGCGGAAGAAGCAAAGCTTACCAACGAAGGGGTCGGTAGCGATCTTGAACGCGAGTGCTGCGAAAGGCTCTTCGTCGCTGGAAGGACGGCTGTCCTCTTCGCCGGTCTCGGGGTTGACACCGGTGATATTGGGAACGTCGGTAGGTGCGGGCATATAGTCAACGATCGCGTCAAGGAGCTTCTGAACGCCCTTGTTTCTGAAGGAGGTACCGCAAACTACGGGAACCATGAGGTTTTCGATGGTTGCCTTTCTGATTGCAGCCTTGATCTCTTCGTTGGTGATATCCTCACCCTCAAGGTACTTCATCATGAGCTCTTCGTCAGCCTCTGCAGCCGACTCGATCATTGCTTCACGGTATTTTTCAGCCATTTCCTGCATATCTGCGGGAATGGGTTCGATTCTCAAGTCCTTACCGAGGTCATCGTAATAAACGGTAGCCTCCATGGTCATGAGGTCGACGATACCACGGAAACTATCTTCCTTGCCAATGGGGAGCTGAATCGGAACGGGGTTTGCACCAAGTCTGTCCTTCATCATTTCCACAACACGGAAGAAATCCGCTCCGGTGATATCCATCTTGTTAACGTACGCAAGACGCGGTACGCTGTATTTTGTAGCCTGTCTCCAAACGGTTTCAGACTGGGGCTCAACGCCTCCCTTTGCACAGAAGACCGCTACTGCACCGTCAAGAACTCTGAGCGAACGCTCAACCTCAACGGTAAAGTCAACGTGGCCGGGAGTGTCGATGATATTAATACGGGTATTCTTCCAATGGCAGGTGGTTGCGGCAGAAGTGATAGTAATACCTCTCTCCTTCTCCTGAGCCATCCAGTCCATGGTGGAATCGCCGTCGTGGGTCTCACCAAGCTTGTGGTTTACACCCGTATAGAACAGTATTCTTTCGCTTGTAGTCGTCTTACCGGCGTCGATGTGAGCCATGATACCGATATTACGAGTACACTCGAGCGAATATTCTCTTGACATAGATAGTCTCCTTAATTGTTCGATTTCTTATAAGCGATCTGATATGATCAAATGATTTGGCAGATAAATTAATATCTGTAGTGTGCAAAAGCCTTGTTTGCTTCTGCCATACGGTGAGTCTCTTCCTTCTTCTTGAACGCTCCGCCGGCATTGTTGATTGCATCGAGGATCTCGCCTGCAAGTCTTTCTGCCATGGTACGTTCGCCGCGCTTTCTGGCATAACCTACCATCCAGCGGAGACCCAGAGTCTGACGTCTGTCTTCCTTGACCTCAAGCGGAACCTGATAGGTAGAACCGCCTACACGGCGAGCCTTAACCTCAAGAACCGGCTTAACGTTCTCAAGAGCTTCAACAAACACTTCAAGGGCATTCTTGCCAGACTTTGCTTCTACGATCTCGAATGCATCGTAAACGATAGTCTGAGCAACACCCTTCTTGCCGTCAAGCATTACGTTGTTAACAAGCTTTGTTACGAGCTTGGACTTGTAAATAGGATCCGGCAATACGTCTCTCTTGGATATACGACCTCTTCTCGGCACTGTACTTCCCTCCTTCATTAATATTGAATGAAATCATAGGTACTCAAAAGCATATCTCCTGTTAGCGCTCTTCTGTCCGCAGTATATAAACAAACGGAATGAGTAGCTAAAAACATGCTGATACCTTCACCGAATTATTTCTTTGCTTCCTTCGGTGTCTTTGTTCCGTACTTGGAACGGGCCTGTCTGCGTGCTGCAACACCCTGAGTATCGAGTGTGCCGCGGATAATGTGATAACGTACACCGGGCAGGTCTCTTACTCTACCGCCTCTGATGAGAACGACGGAGTGCTCCTGCAGGTTGTGTCCTTCACCGGGAATATAGGTGGTTGCCTCAAGACCGTTGGAAAGACGAACTCTTGCGATCTTACGAAGTGCAGAGTTAGGCTTCTTGGGGGTTGTGGTGGTTACCTTGGTGCAAACGCCTCTCTTCTGGGGCGAGGGGAGATCGGTGCTCTCGTTCTTGATGGTGTTGAAGCCCTTCTGAAGCACTGCTGCTTTGGACTTGTACACCTTGTCTGTACGACCCTGTCTGACAAGCTGGTTAAAGGTTGGCATCCTTCTGCTAATCCTCCTTTCTTCCGAATTGTTTATATACAGATGTGGCCGGAAAGGCACGCAAAACTGTCGTGAAAATGTGTTTTCGGGGCGTTTTTAGGCTCAAAAACACAGCCGAAGCCGCAAAGCCTCAGCATAATTCGCATTATTATATCATTTTTTTCGCCAAATGTCAACACCCTTTGGAAACTGCAAAAAAATTCTGTCAAATGCACAATTTTGTACTTTCCGAAAGGCATTTTTATAAGCAAAATACACAAAGCCAAAAAGACATTCAGCCTACTTCCGAAATTGTTTCGGAAGTAGGCATATAATGTTAATTAATTGTTATATTGCTTTGATCTTACTCAGCAACAGATTCGGAAGCGATCTCTTCGGATGCAACTTCTTCCTCGTTTGCCTCAACGGAGGGAGCGCTGTCGCCGCCCTCGGGAGAGGTGGGATCGGTGCTCTCGGATGCAAGAACGTCGACGTTATTGTAGCAAGCCATACCTGTACCTGCGGGAATGAGCTTACCGATGATAACGTTCTCCTTGAGTCCGAGGAGGTTATCGACCTTACCCTTGATAGCAGCCTCGGTGAGGACCTTTGTGGTCTCCTGGAAGGATGCTGCGGAGAGGAAGGAATCTGTCTGGAGAGCTGCCTTCGAGATACCGAGGAGCACGGGAGAGCTGGTCGCCTCGTGAAGTTCGGTCTCACCGGAAGCAATGCGCTCACGGATCTTTTCGTTCTCGTCGTCGAATTCGTTAACGGAAACGAGAGTACCAACGAGCATATTGGTATCACCGGTATCTTCGATACGGAGCTTACGTGTCATCTGACGCGCAATTACCTCGATGTGCTTATCGTTGATGTTAACCGACTGCGAACGGTAAACCTTCTGGGTTTCGCTGATGATATAGTCGTAAACGGCATCCGGACCGAGATATTCCATGATATCTGCGGGAGCCTTGGAGCCCTCGGTAAGAGCGTCACCGCGCTTGATCTCTGCACCGTCCGCAACAGTAATGCGGCGGCCGTAGGGAATCTGGTAGGTTGCGTTCTCGCCGGTTTCGGCATTGTAAACAACAACGTCCTGAAGGTTGGGGTTCTCATCGGGCTGAATGTGAGCTACACCGTCGATAGCGCTGAGGATAGCGGGCTTCTTAGGTGTTCTTGCCTCAAAGAGCTCTTCAACTCGGGGAAGACCCTGGGTAATATCCGAACCTGCAACACCACCGGAGTGGAAGGTTCTCATGGTAAGCTGTGTACCGGGCTCACCGATGGACTGAGCCGCGATGATACCGACAGCCTCACCAACGTTAACCTTACGTCCACTTGCAAGGTCAGCACCGTAGCAGTGTGCGCAGATACCGTGACGTGCGCGGCAGTGGATAACTGTTCTGATGCGAACCTCTGTGATACCTGCTGCAATGATCTTCTTGACCATAGCTTCGGTAAGCATAGTGTCGTCAGGAACGAGGATCTCACCGGTCTCGGGGTTGATAACGTCGCCCATAGTGTAACGGCCGACGAGTCTGTCCTCAAGGGGCTCAATGGGCTTAGAGGAATCACCGTCGGTGATAGCTCTGATGATTGCGCCGTGCTGAGTTCCGCACTTTTCCTCACGAACGATAACGTCCTGAGAAACGTCAACAAGACGACGGGTAAGGTAACCCGAGTCTGCGGTACGGAGCGCGGTATCCGAAAGGGATTTACGGGAAGAACGTGCACCCATGAAGTACTCGAAGATCTTCATACCTTCACGGAAGTTCGACTTGATCGGGATCTCCATGGTCTTACCGTTGGTAGCGAACATAGGTCCACGCATACCGGCGAGCTGACGCATCTGGGTGATCGAACCACGGGCTCCGGAGTCCGACATGATCTTGATCGGGTTGTAGGTCGAGAAGCCTGCCTGAAGAGCGGCTGTAACGTCGTTGGTGGTCTTGTTCCAAACAGCGACAACCTTTTCGTATCTTTCCTGATCGGAAAGAAGACCCTTCTGATAGTACTTGCCGAGGGTTTCGACTTCCTTCTCTGCACCGCTGATAAGTCCCTTCTTTTCGGTCGGGATAGTCATATCGTAAACGGAGATCGAGAAAGCTGCACGAGTGGAGTATTTATAACCCATCTCCTTGATCGCGTCGAGCATTTCTGCTGTCTGCGCGGAGCTGTGTCTCTTGATACAAGCGTTGATGATCTGACCGAGTTCCTTCTTTGTAATAATAGAAGCGATCTCAAGGTCAAGCTTCTTGGTGGGATCGGTTCTGTCAACAAAACCGAGATCCTGAGGAATGCGCTGGTTGAAGATGAGACGGCCGAGAGTAACTGCATCGGATCCCATATTTACCTTGCGCTCGCCGTTTTCACTGGTAGTGATACCGATAATTCCCTCTTCTACGGTTCCGTCCTTTACGTTTCTGACTCTGAGAGCGATAGGAGCATGAAGTCCGAGCTGACCGTTGAGGTAAGCCATATTCGCTTCGTCGAAGTTGCGGTATAGTCCACCTGCACCGGGCTCGTCATCGCGGACGATGGAGAGGTAGTAGGAACCGAGGATCATATCCTGTGTAGGAACGGTTACAGCGCGTCCGTCAACAGGTTTGAGAAGGTTGTTAGCCGAGAGCATAAGGAATCTCGACTCTGCCTGAGCCTCTGCGGAAAGCGGAACGTGAACAGGCATCTGGTCACCGTCGAAGTCGGCGTTGAACGCGGTACATACGAGAGGATGGAGCTTAATTGCTCTGCCTTCGACAAGCACGGGCTCGAATGCCTGAATCGACAGACGGTGAAGTGTAGGCGCACGGTTGAGAAGTACGGGGTGCTCCTTGATTACGTTTTCGAGTGCATCCCAGACCTCGTCGTTGCTTACCTGTGCGCGGTCGATCTTCTTCTGAGCTTCCTTTACGTTGGTAGCCTTGCCCATTTCGACGAGTCTCTTGATAACGAAGGGCTTGAAGAGCTCGAGAGCCATCTCCTTGGGGAGACCGCACTGATAGATCTTCAGCTGAGGACCTACGACGATAACCGAACGTCCGGAGTAGTCAACACGCTTACCGAGAAGGTTCTGACGGAAACGTCCCTGCTTACCGCGAAGCATTTCGGAGAGCGACTTGAGAGGACGGTTGGAAGGACCGGTTACGGGCTTTCCGCGGCGTCCGTTGTCGATAAGAGCGTCAACCGCTTCCTGAAGCATACGCTTCTCGTTACGGATAACGATATCGGGAGTAGAGATCTCAATGAGCTTCTTAAGTCTGTTATTTCTGCTGATAACGCGGCGATAGAGTTCGTTAAGGTCGGAGGATGCGAAGCGTCCGCCGTCGAGCTGAACCATTGCACGGATATCGGGGGGCAGAACGGGAAGAACGTCAAGAACCATCCATTCGAGCTTGTTGCCCGAGCGGCGGAAGGACTCGATGACCTCAAGTCTCTTGATAAGTCTTGCCTTCTTCTGGCTTGTTGTAGTAGCAAGATCCTCGCGGAGCTGTGCTGCGAGAGCATCGATATCGATGCCCTGGAGCAGCTCCTTGATAGCCTCCGCGCCCATACCGACGCGGAATTCGTTCTCGTACATCTCGCGGTACTCGATATACTGCTTCTCGGAAAGGACCATACCCTTTTCAAGGGGAGTGTTTCCGGGATCGAGAACTACGTTCTCTGCGAAGTAAAGTACCTGCTCAAGCTGCTTGGAGGACATATCGAGAACGAGAGCCATTCTCGAGGGGGACGCCTTGAAGTACCAGATATGGGAAACAGGGCAAGCAAGCTCGATGTGACCCATTCTCTCACGGCGTACTCTCTTGGTGGTAACCTCAACACCGCACTTATCACAAATGATCTTTTCGCGGATGTTGTGGGAGTTCTTGTATTTTCCGCACATACAAGCGCCGTCCTTGGTCGGGCCAAAGATCTTTTCACAGAAAAGACCTCCCACCTCGGCTTTGAGTGTACGGTAGTTGATGGTCCCGGGCTTGGTAACCTCGCCGTAAGACCACTCTCTGATCATATCCGGAGACGCCAGACCTATTTTAATAGAGGCAAATTCATTATTATCCATAGCTATTCTCCTTTAAATCAGTTATTGTAATCGTCTTCGGAATCATACTCATCCTCAGACTCATATTCATATTCCTCGGTGTACTCGTCGTCACCCTCATCCTCTTCATCCTCACCGAGGTCGAACTCACCGTCTTCATCGGCAAAGAGGAATCCGCTTCTGCCATACTCGTCTTCGCTGCCGGTCTGACCGATAGCGTCGTCGATAGCCTCGCTGTCGCGGCGGCTGAGATACTGAGGCTGCTCTTCCTCAACAACGGAGGAAAGCTTGATCTCCTCACCCTGTTCGTTGAGAACGCGGATGTCAAGGCAGAGAGACTGAAGCTCCTTAACAAGCACCTTGAACGCCTCGGGAACGCCGGGAGTGGGGATGTTCTGACCCTGAATGATCGCCTCGTAAGCCTTGCGGCGTCCGTTGACGTCGTCCGACTTGACGGTCAGGATCTCCTGAAGTGTATATGCTGCACCGTATGCCTCGAGTGCCCAAACCTCCATTTCTCCGAAACGCTGGCCGCCGAACTGCGCTTTACCGCCGAGAGGCTGCTGAGTTACGAGAGAGTAAGGACCGTTGGAACGGGCGTGGATCTTATCGTCAACGAGGTGGTGGAGCTTGAGGTAGTACATTATACCTACAGTTACGGGGTTATCGAAGGGCTCGCCGGTGCGTCCGTCATAAAGAACGGTCTTACCGTCGATTACCTGACGCTTAACCTCACCGGTCACGGGATCGGTGATCTCACGGGTCTCCTTACCGTCAACGTTCTCGCCGGGGAATACCTCACGCCACATATTCGCCATCTTCATACATTCAAGAATGTCGCGCTCGTTTGCGCCGTCGAATACGGGGGTCATGATCTTCCAGCCGAGCTTACGAGCCGCGATTCCGAGGTGCACCTCAAGAACCTGACCGATGTTCATTCGGGAAGGAACGCCCAGAGGGTTAAGAACGATGTCAAGAGGAGTTCCGTCGGGAAGGAAGGGCATATCCTCGGGAGGAAGGATGCGCGAAACGACACCCTTGTTACCGTGACGACCTGCCATCTTGTCACCTACGGAGATCTTTCTCTTCTGTGCGATATAAACGTGAACGACCTTGTTTACGCCTGTGGGAAGCTCGTCGCCCTGCTCGTGCGAGAACACGCGAACGTCAACGACGATTCCCGACTCGCCGTGGGGCAGACGCAGAGAGGTATCTCTGGTCTCGCGAGTCTTTTCACCGAAGATAGCGCGGAGAAGTCTTTCCTCGGCGGTAAGGTCAGTCTCTCCCTTAGGAGTGATCTTACCTACAAGGATATCTCCTGCGTGTACCTCGGTACCCTTCTTTACGATACCGTTAGCATCGAGGTTGCGAAGCG
>JAZQJB010000056.1:0-28278 GCA_045541375.1 Eubacteriales bacterium
CCAAGCCGCAGGCTTGGTATGGAATCACGCGTCAGCGTGTATGGAATCGCCTCAGGCGTATGGCATCACCGAAGGTGTATTTTCTGCGGCTTGATGCCATACAATACTGTATATTGATTCCATACGCTTATCAGCGATTCCATACCGCAACAAGTTGCGGATGATATGCACGCCTTCGGCGTGATTTAGTTGCGAAAAATGCTAAGACAAATACCGCCAAGCGTCATTCCTGCGCTTGGCGGTATTTTTTCAATTCGGGAATATCAGCGTTGTCAAAGCTTTTCTCTGCCCTTCTGTGGGTGGATGCATCTTTCCGTTATTCAAAAGTGCAACAATACAATGAAGAAGGAACCAGCCGTCGGAGTGGAAAACAAACTGCAATTCATACTCCTTGACCTTTCGCATATGAGTGGGTACCGAATCAAGAACGGCAGCAACATAAGGTTTCTTTATTTCATCAAATGTCTCGCGATACTTGATCTTGAGCTTTTCGCCAACGCTCAGAAGCTTATTCTTGATCTCATTATTCGCAAGAATAACTATCTGCCAAGCAGATTTGAATTTTCCCTCATAATCGCCGTTGGTTTTAACATAACCCCTCTCCGCGAGAAAAGCATATTCATCTCTTGAAAGCACTCCGGCTTCGTTCTCGCGGTCAAAAAGTGAAAGAACGCTCTGGGTCTCATCTGCCAGAATGTATCCGTGATGCTCACCGCGGTCGCTCCACTCGCTGTCGATCTGCCAAAGGCAATAATTCCTGTTGCCACCCCACATCGGACCGCACCAATTTCTCATATGGACATAATCTTTTGGCAGTTTAATGTTGTCGTCGACAACGGTGGCATGAACGATATTGTGTCCTCCGTCGGGCCTGATGGTTGCGACCTCCTCGAATTTGATGCTTTCATCCATAAGAGCCTCACCCGAGCGTGCCGCAATAAAGGGGATCAGCGCCCATAGCAGGAAGTTGTGATCTCCGCGCGGACTTTCGGTAAGCGATATCGCGTCGTCGGTTTGTCCGCACCAAATATCGGGATCATCCAAGAGTCCGGAGGAAGTCAATTCGTCATAAAGATCGTTCGCAAACAGGTTCGCCGCCCGCTTATACATCGCATCCTTCATTTTCAAAAGCTCTGCCTCGGGCTCGCTGATGATGAAATTAACAATATATCCGTCTTTTCTTGAACACAAAAGCCCGAATTCCTCGAGTGCTTCGATCTCGCTTTCGACAAAAACGGGTGAAACTCCGAGATCATCCGCGATCTCATTTACACTTTTTGCACGATTGCGAACGCAGTAGCAAATATTCTGCGCAAGTGCCGAACGGAGATAATCCGTTGCGCTTTTCGATCCGGAATTGCCGTTTATTCCAACGGCGCAAAATCTTATGGGATTAAACTTCAATTCACTTGTTTTTCTCATAGTACTCATACCTCTTTTCAATTCTTTTTTGGCTTCAAACAAGTGCCACTTGACCGTGCCGAGAGGAATATCGAGCTCTTTTGCAATTTCCGCCTGCTTGCGATTTTCGAAATAATATGCAATTATGATCCTTCGCTGCAGCTTCGAAAGATATGCGATCTCGCTCTGCAGGCGGCGGATCGCCTCGCACTCATCGTCTTCGCCGAACGCATCGGGATCGGTGAGCGTCTCCGCAACATCATCCAGCGGAACGCCTACGGTGCTTTTAGCAGTATCGCGATAGTAATTGCTCAGCGTATTGTGCGCGATCGCCCAGATAAACTTGCCCGTATCTTCAATGTCATCCTTGACGAGGAGCGCCCGGAACGCCCGGAACACTATCTCTTGCGAAAGATCCTCCGCATCCTGCTCGTTTTTGCACCGCTTCAGCGCAAATCCGAATATTGGTTTCAGATATTCAGTTATTATATTTTCGGCTTCTTGTCTGTTCACTTGTCCTCACCTCTTGAAAGCTTTCACCCATATAGACACGAAAATCTGAAAAGGTTGGTACTTTTTTATAATTATATCATATTTTTCGAAAATTGTCCACTCCGCGCGCTGTTTTCGTCTTGACAATTGCGAACAAAACAATTATAATATAATCAATAAATCAAACGGAGGTCATGCCATGGCAAGACTCAAATTCGGTTGGGGCGAGGTTTCGCTCATTCCCGAGGGTAAAAAGATAAATTTAGCGGGACAGTTTTATGAAAGGATCACGGACGAGGTGCGCGATCCGATCTCGGTCACCGCGCTTGCGGTCGAGAGCGAGGATATCGCCATCTTCTGTGCCTGCGATCTCGTGAGCACCAGCTTTGCTTTGCTTGAAACTGCAAGAAATATACTCAAAAAAATCGAAGGATTCCCCTATGACAAGGTGATCGTCAGCGCGATCCATTCGCACACGTCGCTTTCTTATGCGCGTGCCGATGATTCTTACGGCAGCACGCTTGACGTGCTCTCGAAATACACTCCCGAGGGCATCGGATATGACGAGTTCGCAAAGGACGACTCGGGCGACCTGCTTGACGGCGAGGCGGCTCACGCTTTTTTGGCGCAAAAGATTGCAGAGGCTGCCCTGCTTGCTTACAATGACCTTAAATTCGGCAAATATGCCGCGGGATTCGGCCGCGCGGCTGTCGGAATGTGCCGCCGCGTTTGCTACGACGACGGAAGCGCGAAGATGTGGGGCGACACGAATTTCGCGAACTTCACCGAGCTTGAGGGCGGGAACGACAGCGGAATCGAGATGCTTTTCATCACCGACGAGACCGAAAAGCTCACGGGTGTCGTTGCCAATCTCGCCTGCCCCTCGCAGGTGCTTGAGCACAGAAATATCATCTCCGCTGATTTCTGGGGCGACGTCAAAAAGAACCTCCGCGCGAAATTCGGCGAAGGCATCTTCCTGCTCCCTCTCTGCTCTGCCGCAGGCGACCAGTGCCCGCGCGATATGATCCGTTGGGTCGAGCCCGAAAGCCCGATCAATGACCCCAACATAATCCGCGAAAACGTGCCCGTGCGCCGTGCCGATCCTTCGATGTTCGACGAAAAGGGCTGTGTCCGCGCTGCACGCAGGATCACGGACGAGATCCTTTACGCTTATGACGAGATCGATTCATACACCGATGAGGCAGAATTTGCGCATAAAGTCATCGATCTTGACATTCCCCTCCGCCGCGTGACTATCGAGGAAAAAGACCGCGCACTTGAGGCGATCAAGTCCTTCTTCGAAAAACACACGGGTGATCTCACCTTCAAGGATAACGCCGCTATGCACGTCCACGCGGGAACCGTGGCAAGATACGAGGTTCAGCAGACCGTTGACACCGACCCGATCGAGATACACATCCTCCGCCTTGGCGACATTGCCTTTGCGACCAACCCCTACGAGCTTTTCCTTGATTACGGCAACCGAATCCGCTCGCGCAGTCGTGCGGCACAGACCTTCCTCATTCAGCTCTGCTGCGGAAGCAAGGGCTATCTGCCGACCGAAAAAGCGGAAAAGGGCGGTCATTACTCGGCATACGTTTCAAGCGGAACCGCGGGACACGAGGGCGGAGATCTTCTCGTCCGCAAGACACTTACGGAAATCAATAAGATGTTTTAATAAGAAAAGCAGAGGCTAAGCCTCTGCTTTTCATTATAAATAACAGTAATTATCTTACCATTGTAGCTCCGCCGTTTACACAGAAAATCTGACCGTTGATATAGCGAGAGCCCTCGGATGCGAGGAATACCATAATAGGTGCGCAATCGCGCTCAGCGTCGCCCATCATACCGTCGATAGGATAGCGGCGCTTGAGTCCCTCAAGGTGCATAGCCTTAACCGCGGGATCAACGGTTGCAAGCCACTGCTCGTACATCTCCGTTCTGATAGTGGGGTTTACGCAGTTTGTGCGCACGTTGGATTCAATGCCCCATTCCATAGCAATCGAACGGCTCCAGCCGAGAACCGCTGCCTTGGAAGCCGCGTACATTGCGCCATTGGGCATACCGGAAAGAGCAACGTCGGATGCATAGTTGATAATAGATCCTTCAACGCCGTTTGCCTTGAAAATCTTGTAAGCAGCCTGATTGGTATATACGGTACCGTATACATTTACGTCCATAAGGAACTCGGTGCTTTCTTTGGTATAATCGGTTGCTGCCATATTAGCCTCAACACCTGCTATGTTTGCAAGAACGTCAAGACCGCCAAGAATCTCCATCGCCTTTGCAAAAAATTCATCAACAGCCTCCTTGGATGCGATATTGCAATTAATATAGGTTGCTTTTCCGGGGAATCCGAGGGAATTGACCTTCTCTTCTGTCTCCTTGCCGCGGACATCATTGGTTCCGCAGAACACTACCTGCGCACCCTCTTTTACGTAGAGCTTAACTGTTGCGGCACCGATACCTCTGGTTCCGCCGGATACAATTATTTTTTTGTTTTCGAGTTGCATTTACTTTTTCTCCTTTTTATGATATAATATAGTAAGCGCTGTCTTACGACCATAAATATAATACCATAATTTCAGATAAAAATAAAGTATTTTGTTCGTCAGTGAAACAAATCGCGGGAGATTGTATCATGAAAGAAGTAATGAGCGTTAACGAAACCGTACGAGAGGCGCTTGCTATCGCGCTTTTAAAACTTATGAAATCACAGGAGTTCGCCAAAATCACGGTAAGCGACATCGTCAGAGTCGCAGGTGTGGGCAGAAGCAGCTTTTACCGCAATTTTGATAGCAAGGAAGACCTTATATGCAGCTATATCACCGATCTCTACCGCGAAAGATTCGAAAGCCGTGAGATTCCCGTACGTTTGTACGGTAGCGGTAATATTGAGGAATTTCTCACCCCGAGGTTCAATTTCATTAAAGAACACGAAGATATATTCAAAACTCTCCACAGACAAAACATGCTCTACAACTTTTTTATCATGATAGAAAACGACATCGTTCCCATCCTTTGCGGGCATAACGCGGAATCGCCTTATATCCGCGCCATGTTTTCAGGGTCATGCGCCGGAGTTGCCCGTCTCTGGATCGAACATGATTTTGCTGAAAGTGTTGAAGAAATGGTCAACCTATTTGCATATCTGCTATAACAAAATGAACCGCCGCAGTGCTGAACCGCGGCGGTTGTTTATTGTTAGCCTTTATAAATATAAGGCACGATCTCTTTTGCGATAATCGCCTTTTCCTCGTCGGTGGGAACCGAGAAAGGCTTGCGGCAGTTGCCGAAGTTCATTCCGATCTGATTGAGAACTTCCTTCTCCGCCTGCATTACGCCGACCTTGCAGAGGATCGCGATGATGCGGTTGACTTCCTTTTGAAGCTGTTGTGCCTCGGCGATCTTGCTTTCGGCAAAGAGCGCACGGATCTTGACGAACTTATCCGCCATGAAGTTATAAGTACTTCCGACACCGCCGTCCGCGCCCATCGAAAGGCCGCAGAGGAACATCTCGTCAAAGCCGTTGTAAACGACCTTGTCGGGGAACGCCGCTTTGCATTGCTCGAGCATAAAGAAGTCGTTCGAGGTGAATTTCAGACCGACAAACTTATCATCCGAGAGAAATTTCGCCATCTCCGAGATGCCCATATTTACGCCCGAAAACGCGGGGAAATGATAAACGAGCATTGGGATCGACGAGCCTTCCGCAAGTCGGAAATAATAATCCTTGATCTCATTAAAGCTGAACTTGTAATAGAAGGGCGCAACTGATGAAATAGCATCGTAGCCGAGGGCATTTGCGTGATCGGCAAGAGTGTGCGCCTCGTCCTCGGAGATCGAGCCGATATGCGCGATCAAAGTCTTTTCGGGAGCCGTAGCCTTGACGATATCCATGACCTGTTTGCGCTCCTCTGTGGTGAGGAGGAATGCCTCAGCGGTGCTTCCGCAGACGTAAAAGCCGTCCGCACCCATTGCTACGTTGTGCTTGACAAGCGCCTCGAGCGCCTTTTCGTTGATCTTGTTATTATCATCAAACGGGGTCAGAAGCGCGGTAAAAATACCCTTGAATTTTTCCTGCATAATTCACCTCAAAAAACATTTTTTGTTGTGTTTTCGTTCTCGGGAAGGAGAACGTCTTCGGGATAAAAACTGTATCCGCGGATGAACGCCTTGTCGGCATCATCCTTGATATAGTTGACGACGTAGATCTCGCCGTCCTCAAACTGCACCCAACCCGTGTAGCCAAGGTCGGGGCTGGGATTGCGGTCATAATCGAGCGGCACAACGCGGAGGCGCTGTTCCCTTCTGCCCGTGGCTTCGATGCTGTCGCGGCTCATAAACGCGGCGAAGGTATTCTGCGTTCCCGAAGGTATATAGCGGTAGGTGACCATAACTCTGCCATCCGCAAGGAAACCCGAAACCGGGCGATGTCCGCTGTCCATCGAAGTATTGTATATCTCCGACCAGGTCTCTCCGCCGTCGGCGGAGAGGACCTTGAGGATCGGATGACCCTTGACGGAATTTTCACGAAGGTATGCCACGAGCTTATCTTCCTCATATTCGAGGATCGATACCTCGCAGAGGTTATATTTCGGATCGGCGGCAACAGTCACTCGGTCGGACCAAGTCTTTCCGCCATCGTCGCTGTACCAAAGATACTGCTCGAGCTTGTTTGTTTCCGGCGACTTGAAATGAGCCGCAACGATGAGTCTGCCGCTTTGGAGCTGACGGTATTTGTCGGGAACAATTCCGCAGAACGGAAGTCTGATCGGATCGCTCCAACTCTCGCCCTCGCTGTCACCAAGCCAGAGCCAGTTTTCAGCAGCACGGTTTTCGTTTTCAAAAACCTTGTCGCAGATGATGGCAAGACTGCCGTCATTCAGCTTCGATATACGCGCGCAGTTGAAATACTCGTTCGCGTGTCCTTTTTCGGTGAGCGGCTTCTTTTGCGACCAGGTCCTGCCGCGGTCAAGGCTTTCGGTGATCATCACGCGCGCCGCCTCGCGGTTCTTGTGATGCTCGCATTCCGAGAATACGCAGATCAGCTTTCCGCCGTCGGTGAGCACCACGTCGGGCCAAGCCTCGTATATCGAATCGTCGCGGCTGACGTTGTATTTTTTAATCATTTAGTCTTCTCTCTTCTTTTTGAGCGCTACTGCTGCCGCAACAGCACCAACTACTGCCGCAGCGGACATAGCGGATGCGCCGCAACCCTTCTTTTCGGGAGCGGGCTCGGTTACTTCAGGCTCGGTAACAACGGGAGGCTCGGTCGCCTCGGGAGCCGATGTTGTTTCTACGGGAGCTTCGGTCGTTTCAACGGGAGGTTCGGTCTCCTCGGATGCTCCGCCGTCAGCCTTCCAACCGGTAAGCTGAGTGATAAGCTCGATGAGGGCGTCGCCACGACTGATGTAAGACTCAGCGGTAGGATGGCTTGCGATCCCCTTCTCGCTTGCGGTGCAAGCATCGAGTTTGAGGAAGGTAATATGCATGTCGCCTGCAGCGCGAAGCTCATTGACAACGCTCTTGATCTGAGGCATCCATCCGGAACTCATCATACCGTAAGCATAAATGATCTCCGCGTTCGGGTTCTTTGCGCGAACGTCAAGCAGGAATGCCTTTACGCCCGCCATAAACTCATCCTTGGTAAGGTTGGTTACGGTTCCGGAAGCATCATTGGTACCTGCATTGATAACGATAACGTCAGCCTGACGCTTGAAGTCATGCTTAACTCCCTCACGGTTATAATCGTCGAGAGATGCGTAAAGCAGCGGAATAAGTCTTTCTGTGGTGTTGCCGTAGTTACGAACGACACCGCGGCCGGAAACTGCGATTACGTGGTAATCTGCGCCAAACGCGTTTGCGATGTACTCGGAATAGGTCTTGGTTCCGTCCTCGGTTGCGGTGCTCCACGCGGAAGAAGTGCTTGCCTCCTTAGAAGCGGAGTAACCGACGGTGATAGAGTCACCGACGAATTCGATAAGCTTCGACTTCTGTGCGGGAGGAGCGAGCTTTTCGCCGTCGTTCAGTTTGAGCGAAACGAGAGCCGCAGTAGAGGAACGCGCGTTGCTTCTCTTAACGACACGGATGGTATAAGTTCCGTTAGGATCAAGTCCTTCGGCAAGAGTAATCGTCTGATTAGCCTTGGTCAGCGCAACGTCGGGCTGCTCAACGCCGTTGATAAAGATCTTGATATACGCGGTGTTGCCTCCGCCGGGAGCGTTCGACGCGATCTCTGCGCGCACGCCGCTGCCCTTGAAGGTGAATTCAAATCCCGATGCCGACCAGTTGAAGAAGTGCTTTCCATCTATAGAATAGGTTCTTCCGAGCCAACGAACTTCATTTTCAATATCGAAGAAGAGCTTTGCGGGATTGGTCGTGGTTACGGTTGCGGTATACACTTCCTCTTTCACTCCGTTTGCAGACATAATTTTAATGTAGAATGTATTGGTTTCCTTATAAAGTCTTACGGGATTTGCGATCTCCTTGGTGAGCTCCTTGTCGGCATATACCTTGAAGGTGTTGCCCGCAGACGTGGTGATCGCGACCTTATATTCGTCCTTGGTGACGCTGTCCTTGAGAGTCTTTGCGCTCTTATCAACAGTACCCGTGCTCGGTACGCCGTCGATAACGGACTTTGCGGGGTCATCCTTGGGGGTTCTGTAGGTATTGTCCTTCATATCGAAGGGAGTGGTAGAATTGGGAATCGAGATATCGGTGGGGATATTATCGAAGAGATTGCCCTTGATAACAAATTTTGATCCGAGATCGCGGGTGTCGGTCGCGCCGTGGATGGCAATGAAGTTCTCGGATGCGATGCCCGAAACCTTGAATACGTTATCTGTGATGTTGAAATAAACGTTATCACTCTTGATCTGGGGAACGATGATGTTGTTGTTCGTCGCCACGCCGGAATCGTTGTCAATGAACACGTTGTTAGTGATATTTACGGTAACCTTGGAGCATCCCGCAACGTTCTTGACCATATTGTGTCCGCCTGCACTCGTGGTAACGTTGCAGTTGAGCACCTGATTGGTCTTCTGTCTGAACATCGAATCGCGGATAGTATAGATAGCCTCGCCGCCTGCCTGAACTACGCTCGACATAGCAATAAAGCCGAACATCTGCTTGGTGGATGCAGAGTCGAAGTAGATACCCGACGCATCCATAGAGTCAACGTCAAGGTTGAATCCGGGCGCGGTTGTCTGTCCTTCAAATCGGATGTTTTCACAGATAAGATTACGCGAATAATCGTTGGTCGCCTTGTTGGGGTAGTAAGAATAGCAATAGAAAGGGCCGTTGCCCGATGTGGTGTAGCCGTAAACGAGCATATTCTTATAGGTAAGAGTAATGTTACCCGCCTCGCCGTAGTTCGAGCGGAACATTCCCGCGCCCGAAACAGCCATGCCGTCGAAGGTTACGTTGTGGCAATCGTAAACTGCCTTGTTGTTGGCGTTGATTCCAACGTGCCAGCTTGTGGTGAGAACTGCCTCGCCCTCGCCTCTCTTGGGATCACGGGTCCAGTCATCGGTCTTCTCCGCGCCCTTGACATTGGGGTTAATGCCCGCCTTGGGGCCGAGGAAGGTGACGTCCTTGGTGATGGTCACGGATTCGCTGTAAGTACCTGCGGCAAGAATGATGGTTCCGCCCGCGGGAACAGCCTCGAGCGCTGCACTTACCTTTGCAAATCCGGTTTTTCCGATTATAACCGAATATGCCTTTTCGCCTATCTTAACGTCAGCAGCTGTACCGTCAGCGGCGGTCAGCGATGCGTCAACAACGACGGTATCGCCCGGCAGATTATCTGCCGATACGTTCAGCGCAAAGGGAAAAAGCGCCAATAAAAGTGAAGTTGTCAGAATTACGGAAATTAAGCGTTTCATACTTATTCCTCCTATAAATGTTGGTAACACCATTATATCACATTATTTTCATTTGGTCAATAATAAAAATAAAAAAAGCAGCCCCTTCCTTACGGATGGGGCTGCAGTTTTCGAAAGGATGATCCTTGATTACTCAGCGTCAGCTGCTGCTTCCTCTTCAACCTCTTCGATCTCGATCTCGTCGCAGAGCTCGTCATCGAGGCAGCAATCTTCGCAATCGCAGCAATCACAATCGCAATCGCAATCGCAGCAATCGCAGCAGAAGTAGCCTGCCTTCTTAAGAAGTGCATAAAGAGCAACGCCTACAGCGCCGATAGCAGCGATAATACCAAGGGTAATGCCAACTATCTTCCAATAGTTAGTCTTCTCTTCCTTCTTCTGGAACAAAAACATGATAAATACCTCCAAAAAATTATTTTGCAATTATATTATATCATATTTTTTTGAAAAAGCAACACTTTTTCGAAGATTTTTATAATTATTTTTCAAACATTAAAATTCCCATCATTTTTTTGCACCAAAAGTATTTATTTTTTCCAAGTTTTGTGATAGAATATATAATAGGTAAATTTGTGGAGTAGAAAATGACGTATAACAAAGCAGTCGCGCTTCTTTCAGGAGCAGGAATCGAAAACGCGGAGACCGACGCCGCCATACTTTTCGAGCATTTCGCGGGCGTGGCGAGGCACACTCTGCCATTCCGCAAAAATGAGGAGATCGAGAGCGTAGAATTAGCTTCCGCACTTGAGCGCAGACTCGCGCGCGAGCCTCTGCAGTACATCCTCGGTGAATGGGAATTCTGCGGACTTCGCTTCACACTCAACTCCGATTGCCTTTGCCCCCGCCCCGACACCGAGCTGATAGTTGAGCTTGCGATGAGGAATCTGCCGCCGAGCGCACACTTTTGCGACATTGGCACGGGAAGCGGTGCGATCGCGGTTTCGACGGTGCATTACAGAAAAGACACGACAGCAGAGGCATTTGACATCAACGAAAACGCCCTCTCTGCCGCCTTTCACAACGCGGAGATAAACGGCGTTTCGGACAGAATAAATTTTACCAAAGCCGACGCACTATCTTCGGATTTTCTCGAAGGCAAGGCATTCGATGCCATCATCTCGAATCCGCCCTACATTCCCGCCGACGTGGTCCCCACTCTCGCGCCCGAGGTGCTTCTTGAGCCCCACCGCGCGCTTGACGGCGGCGATGACGGACTCGTCTTCTACCGCGCGATCACCGAAAAGGCGAAATCGGCGCTGGCGCCGTGCGGCTTTGTACTTTACGAGGTCGGCATCGGTCAGGCAGAGGACGTCGCACGGATCGGTGAAACAAACGGCTTCAAAGCGGAGATATACCCCGATCTATCGGGCATCGACCGCGCAGTTTTATTAAGAAAAATCTAACTTTGGAAGGTATTTATATATGAAAATCGCAGTTCTCGCGGGTGGTCTTTCCCCCGAAAGAGATGTATCCCTCACCTCGGGCTCGCTCATCGCGACCTCACTTTCAAGATCGGGGCACGCAGTCGCCCTTGTTGATCTTTATCTCGGACTAAAAAACATTCCGGATGACATCGAAAGCCTTTTCGTCAAAGGCGGAAGCTATTCATACAAGGTTGAAACCGCCGAGCCCGACCTTGAAGCTCTCATTGCTTCAAACGGCGGCAGACGCGCGCCTATCGGCGAAGGAGTTCTTGATATCTGCCGCGCGGCAGATGTCGTTTTCCTCGCACTTCACGGCTCGATCGGTGAAAATGGTCAGCTTCAGGCAACGCTTGACTGCCACGGAATCAAAAAATACACCGGAACCGGCTACATCGGCGCGCTTCTTTCGATGGATAAGGACATCTCGAAGCGCCTTATGGTCGAGGCGGGTGTAAAAACTCCCCGTTGGGTCTACGTTGACACCACCCACCCGAACGCGAAGGAGATCGCCGCGACGGTCGGACTCCCCTGCGTTATCAAGCCCGCATCCTGCGGCTCGAGCGTCGGTGTTTCGATAATCAACAGTATCGATCAGATCGACGAGGCTATCAAGGCTTCGGCGAAATACGAGCGTTTCCTGCTCGCGGAGGAAATGATCAAGGGTCGCGAATTCACTATCGCAGTCCTTGACGGCAAGGCTCTGCCCCCCGTCGAGATCATTCCCAAATGCGGCTTTTACGATTACAAAAACAAATATCAAAGCGGACTCACCGAGGAGATCTGCCCCGCGCATATCACCGAGGAAGAAAACAACCGCCTCGCCGATGCCGCGCTTGCAGCTTTCTCGGCGCTCCGAATGGAAATGTACGGCAGAGCCGATTTCATCCTCGGTTCGGACGGCGAATTCTACTGCCTCGAGGTCAACGCCCTTCCCGGCATGACCCCCACCTCGCTCTTACCCCAGGAGGCTGCGGCAGTAGGTATTGGATATGACGAACTTTGCGAGCTTCTCGTTAAACTCGCTTACGAAAAGGAGTAAAAATTATGCTGTATTCAAAGGAAGTCGATCAGAGCGGACTCGTCCGCTACGGAATTCTCGGACTCGGCATCGGAATGGCACACGTTGGAGCTGCCGCCGCTTCGGGCAAATGCATCCTCTGCGCCGTTGCTGACCTCGATGAGGCTCGCCGCGCGAATTTCAACGCGGAATACCCCGACGTCCCCGCTTATAACACCCTCGAGGAAATGCTTGCGGCAGAAGATCTCGATGCTGTCAGCATCTGCCTGCCCACGGGTATGCACGCCGATTACGCCATCCGCGCAATGGAAGCGGGCGTTCACGTGCTCGTTGAAAAGCCCATCGACGTGACCGTCGAAAAGGCTCTTCCCGTCATCGAGGCGGCAAAAAAGACCGGCAAAAAGTGCGGCGTCGTTTTCCAGAACAGATACAATTTCGGTATGGATCCCGTTTGGGAGGGCCTTTCGAACGGCACTCTCGGCAAGATCTTCCTTGGCACATTTGCCGTAAAATGGCACCGTGACGATGCATATTACGCCGCAAACGGCGGATGGCGCGGCACCTGGGAGATGGACGGCGGCGGATCCTTGATGAATCAGTCAATACATACCGTCGACCTCATGCTTCAGATCATGGGCAAGCCGAAGTCGATCACCTCGCAGATGCGCCTTTGCAATCACAGCATCGACAGCGAGGACCTGACCGTTTCGACCCTCACCTTTGAATCGGGCGCGGTTGCGACATTCACAAGCACCACCTGCGCCTACCCCGGCATCTGCACAGAGATCTCGCTGACCTGCGAGAACGGATACGTCGCCCTTGACGCCGACAAGCTCACGATGTGGAAGCTCCGCGGCGCATCACCCGAGGATGAAGCCGAAAAGCTCGCGCGCTACTCCGTCGGCAACCGCAAAGCGCAAAAGCTCTGCCGCGGCAGACTTTTCGGCCACAAGAGAGTTGTTGACGATTTCTGCGCCGCGATCCTTGAGGACCGCGAGCCCGCAGTCACCGTTGAAGCGGGACTTCTGCCCCTTCGCGTAATCTGCGCCGCATATGAATCCGCCAAGACCGGAAAAACAGTATTTTTTGATTGATTTTTTCGATTTTTTTCGCGCTACCTATTGAAATTAAGTGAAAAAAGTTATATAATATTTTATTATATTTGTTATCGGAGGTGCCAATATGGATCCCAATGTAAGACCCGATTCTATGGAAAGAATCACAAATTTTGAACTCGCAAACAAATTTATCGAAGAGCAGGTTGCCGCCGTCAGAGCGCAGGTGGGCGACAAGAAGGTCCTTCTGGCGCTTTCGGGCGGAGTTGACAGCTCTGTCGTTGCCGCGCTTCTCATCAAAGCGATCGGCAAGCAGCTTGTCTGCGTTCACGTAAACCACGGACTTATGCGCAAGGGCGAAAGCGAAGCCGTTATCGATATGTTCGGCAAGACCCTTGAGGCAAACCTTGTATACATCGACGCTACCGACCGCTATCTCGATCTTCTTGCGGGCGTTCCGGATCCCGAGACCAAGAGAAAGATAATCGGCAAGGAATTCATTGAAATTTTTGCTGAGGAAGCAAGAAAGCTTGAAGGCATCTCCTTCCTCGCGCAGGGCACCATCTACCCCGATATTCTCGAGTCTGTCAAGCAGGCAGAGGGCAAAAAGGCAGTCAAGTCGCACCACAACGTCGGCGGACTTCCCGAGGACCTCAAGTTCGAGCTCGTTGAGCCCATCAAGCTTCTCTTCAAGGATGAGGTCAGAGTAGTCGGCGAGGCTCTCGGACTTCCCCACGCAATGGTATACCGTCAGCCCTTCCCCGGCCCCGGACTCGGCGTTCGCTGCCTCGGCGCGATCACCCGCGACCGTCTGCACGCACTCCGCGAAGCAGACGCTATCCTCCGCGACGAGTTCGATAAGTGCGGCCTTGCAGAAAAAGTATGGCAGTACTTTGTCGTCATCCCCGACATCAAATCGGTCGGCGTAAAGGACGAAAGCCGCTATGAAGGCTGGCCCGCGATCATCCGCGCCGTCAACACCAAGGACGCAATGACCGCCACCATCGAGGAGATCCCCTACGCAGTTCTCCACAAGATCTGCGCCCGTATCACAGCCGAGGTTGAGGGCATTAACAGAGTTCTCTATGATATCACACCCAAGCCCACCGGCACGATAGAGTGGGAGTGAGTTTTGCTACGCAAAACTCAACTATGATTGCCTTCGGCAAGTTATCAGTTATGATACGCTTTGCGTAGTTATGATGCACCTTCGGTGCAGTTTGATGTAACATGGCAATCATATCATAACGAGTGCGTAGCACTCCCATAACATTTGGCGAAGCCAAATTCATAACTCTAAACTCATAACTTCTAAAATCCCCCGAAAGTTTAACCGCTTTCGGGGGATTTTTCAAACCGTTAAATCCACTTTGCTTCAATTTAATTTCTTCATCGTTTATTCATTTAACTTATTTCACCAAAACTATTGACAATGTATAGTTATTGTGCTATCATTATACCATCAATATAATTGGAGGTAAAACCAATGAAAATCGCGTACAGATTACTCGCGCTGGCACTTGTTGCCTTTACCCTCCTCGGTTCCTTTGCGGCTTGCACCGATACCAAGGATCCCGTTACAGATGAAACCACCGCATCGAACGCTTCGACCGAGGCTCCCGCAGCCACCACCGAAGCAGAAGCAACCACCGAAAGCCCCTACGACGAAAACGGCTATCTCAAGAGTTCTCTCCCCGATGAGCTTGATTTCGGCGGCGCAGAGGTCACCGTTCTTTGGTGGAACGACGTTGAGCAGCCCGAGTTCTTCGTTGAAAACACCAACGGCGAGCTTATCAATGACGCTATCTGGCAGCGTAACGCAAACGTAGAAGCAAAGATGGGCGTTAAGCTCAACTGGATCGACATCAAGGGTCAGTACAATAGTGACGGTGAAAACTACGCAAACTACGTTGGCAATGCATATGCATCAGGCAGTGATCAATTCGACCTTATGTCCGCACACTCCAGAACCATGGCTCTCACCGCTATGTATGGATACTGTGCAGAGCTGACAAAGCTCGATCACCTTGATTTCGAAAAGCCCTGGTGGCCTGCGGTTATGCTTGACACCGCTACCATCAACAATAAGCTTTACTTTGTAACCGGTGACGTATCTACCAACTCCATCCATCAGATGTACGTTATGTTCTACAACAAAGACATGCTCAAGAATTACGCCGAACTTATCGAGCCCTCTCAGCATGTTGACGACGGTAATTGGACTATGGAGACCATGATGGCTATGACTAGCGGCATCTACAATGACCTTAACAATAACCAGAAGGCAGACAAAGATGACACCTTCGGATTCACTTCCCTTAACTGGCACTTTGACGCTATATACTACGGTTGTGGCATGACAATGCTTGAAAAGGATACCGACCCCGCAAAGCTCCTCAAGGTTGCTGATGACTGGACCTCTGAAAAGGCTATCACTCTCAGCGATACTGTTGGCGGATGGATCAAGAAGGGTGATGCTTACCTGGACTCCAGCAATTATGCTAACATTTTCGTAAACGGCAGAGCTCTCCTTGTTATGGCACGTCACCATGACATCGCCTCTATTATTTCCAAGGCTGGCTTCAAGTACGGCATCGTTCCCATGCCTAAGTACGACAAGGATCAGGAAAAGCACATCACTTGTGTTGGTAACCCCGTTTCTCTCTACTCCATTTACACACTCTCAAAGGATGCAAATCGCGCAGCGGCTGTTCTTGAGTGTTGGGCAAGCGAAGCTTACCGCACCACAACTCCCGCTGTATTTGAGAACACCTTCAAGCTCAGACTCTCCGAGAGCTCGACCGAATCCCGTATGTATGACCTCATCCGTTCGGGCGTTACCTTCGACCTGTGCCGCTTCTTCAACAGACAGCTCAGCAGCATGGGTAGCGAATGGTACAAGTGTGCAACCACCGCAGGCAACTGGGCATCCACAAGCGAAAGACTCCTGAAGGCCATTCCCGCAAAGCTTCAGGACATCGCAGACAGCTTCAATAAGATCGGTAACTGATAACCTATTTATACATATCCCCCGAAAGTTTAACCGCTTTCGGGGGATTTTTTATAAATTGCACAAAAATCATATTGACAAAATATTAAAATTGTGATATTATTATATTATCAATAAATAATTGGAGGAAATACCAATGAAAAAGACAGCAAGATACATATCTCTGTTGCTAGCATCACTCATGATTCTCACACTCCTTGTCGGATGTGCTGAAACCAACGATCCCGGTGCAGAGACCACTCTCGCTCCCGCTGAAACCGCAGCTCCCGGCGATTCTCAGGTAGCAGAAACCACCGAAAGCATCTATGATGAAAACGGCTACGAGAAGAGCTCTCTTCCCGAAGAACTCGACTTCGGAGGCGAGACCATCACCGTTCTTTGGTGGACTGACGTTGAGAACCCCGAGTTCTTCGTTGAAGAAGCGACCGGTGATATGATCTCCGACGCTATATTCCAGCGTAACGCGAACGTTGAATCCCAGATGGGAGTAACTTTCGAATGGGTAGGCATCAAGGGTCAGTATAACGGCGGCGTAGGTCAGGATTACGCCAACCACGTGGGTAACCTCTACGCTTCCGGCGACTCTACCTACGACCTTATGTCGGCACACTCCCGTACCATCGCGCTCACCGCTATGTACGGCTACTGCGCAGACCTTATGCAGGCTGAATACCTTGATTTTAAGAAGCCCTGGTGGCCGGCTGTTATGCTTGATACCGCTACTATCGGCGACGCTCTCTACTTTGTAACAGGTGACGTTGCAACAAACTCCATCCACCAGATGTATGCAATCTTCTACAACAAGGATATCCTTGCGGCTTATCCCGATCTTATTGAGCCCTCCACCTACGTTAAGGAAGGCAACTGGACAATGGAAACCATCCAGATCCTCACCAAGGGACTTTATCAGGATATTGACGCCAGCAACTCCCAGAACGAAAACGACTTCTACGGCTTCACCTCTCTTAACTGGCACTTTGACGCAGTTTACTACGGTGCAGGTCTCAAGCAAGCTGAAAAAGACCCTGATACTCTTATGAAGATCTCCCCCGACTACACCTCCGAGAAGGCAGCAAACCTTGTTGATATAGTCGGCAGCTGGGTCAAGCAGGGTGATGTTTACATCAACTCCTCCAACTACCGCACACCCTTCCTCAACGGAAATGCACTTATGAGCATGTCTCGTCACCATGACATTGCAAACCGTCTTTCTGAAGTAAGCTTTAGATACGGTATCGTTCCGATCCCCAAGTTCGACAAGGATCAGGAAAGACACTACACAGTTGTAGGTAACCCTTGCTCCTTCTACTCTGTCTACGCACTTTCGAAGGATGTAAACCGCGCTGCAGCAGTACTTGAGTGCTGGGCAAGCGAGGCTTACCGTCTCACCACTCCCGCAATCTTCGAAATGACCATGAAGCTCAGATACTCCGAGACCTCGGTTGAGTCCGAAATGTACGACATCATCCGCGAAGGTATCGTATTCGACTTCGGTCGTCTGTTCAACTCCTCTCTCAACGCAATGAGCGACCAGTGGGATAACGCCGCTATCGCAGGCACTCCTTGGGCTTCCATCAGCAAGCGTCTGGAGAAGCAGCTCACCAAGCTGTTCAAGGACATCACCGACAGCTTCGCAGCTATAAAGAACAAATAATATCTACTTCTACATTGCCCGAAAGCCTTAATTCCGAGGCTTTCGGGCTTTTTTACAGGAGAATGTTATGACCAACAAAAATTGGATTGCAAAAAGAAATATGCCCCGCTTGCCCTTCGGTGAAAACGGCGAGGGATGGGGTGAAATTGTTGAAGAGAACCTGAAAACTATCAGCCCCGAAAAATCAAGTGTGATCTTCCGCAAGGAGTACACTTTTTCCGAAACACCCGCCGAGGCGAAGATCAAAATTTGCGGACTCGGTTTCTACCATTTATATATAGACGGCAAAAAAGTGGGCAATTATGCGCTCTCACCTCTCGAAACCGCATACCGCAAGCTTGCGCTTTATGACGAGTTTGACGTCACCTCTCTGCTCTCCGCGGGCACTCACACCGTTGCCATCGAGCTTGGTAACGCCCGTTTTTCAACTCCGAAAAAATACTGGGGCTGGCGCGCGGCTTATTACGGCGATCCCTGCCTTACATTTGAGATGTCCGTTGCTTATGCAGACGGAAGGCACGAGGAATACGTTTGCGACGAGAGTTGGAAATGCTCGCACGGCGCGATCACGCACAATTGCTACTACGACGGTGAGTGCTGTGACGCCCGCCTTGAACAGACGGGATGGAAGGAAAACGGATTCGACGACAGCGCGTGGCAAAACGCACTTCGCATAGAAAGCCCGACGCGCCGCCTTGAAAAGAACGAGTATTTCCACATAACCAAAAGAGTCGAGCTTGATCCCATCGCAGTCAAAAAGCGCGTAAACGGGAAGACCATTCATGTTTTCGGCGAAAATATTTCGGGATGGGTTCGCATCAAAGTGCAAGGCGAGCGCGGCGAAAAGATTCGCATCCGCTATGCCGAGTCGATGCGCGACGGCTATCTCGATCCCGTTTCAAACGCCGATGCCGAAAATGTTGACGAATACATCCTCTCGGGCGAAGGAGTTGAGGTCTACGAGCCTTCCTTCAGCTTCTGCGGCTTCTCGGTGGTTGAGATTATGATCGAAAACTGCATGGCGGAGCTGCTTGAGGTCAAGGCTTTCCACGTTTATGCAGACATTGACGGGGCGGGATATTTTGAGTGCGACAATGAGGATATCAACCGCCTGCACGATGTCATTATCCGCACACAAAAATCCGCTCTGCAAAGCTTCCCGATGGACTCTCCGCAACGCTCCGAGCGTCTGGGTTGGATGGGCGATGCGCACATCACCGATCTTGTGTGCCTTTATAACTTCGATATGAGCGCATATTACCGCAAATTCCTTGAAGACATTGCCCTCTGCGCGCATTCCGAAACCGGCGCAATGCCCCATATCGCCCCGTGGCACGATCAGTTCCACTCGATCGACTGGTCCTCGGGCTTCTCGATCATCCTTTGGGATCACTACCTCTTTTATCGCGACCGCGAGGTTCTCGAGAAATACGCGCCCGTGCTGATGCGCTATATCGAATTTCTAAAAACGCAGGGACCGATACTTCCGAAGACCCGTTACGGCGACTGGATGTCGCGCGACGAGGGTTGGACGCGCGGCGATCCCGAATCCTGCTCGACTCTCTACTATCTCTACAACCTAATTATCGCTAAAAACGTGCTTGAAGAACTCGGGCGCGATTCTTCCGAGCTCGCAAAACTTGTCGAAGAGCAAAAAAAGATCATTCTTGACACCTTCTACGATGCCGATAACGTTATTTTCGACGGAAACTCGCAGTTCAGCCTATCCTTTGCGCTGAAGCTCGGTATCATTCCCGAAAATGACGTCGAATCTGCGGTAGAAAAGCTTTGCGCCAATATTGAGGCACACGGCTATCACCTGACAACGGGCATTCTCGGCACGAAGTACGTGATGGAAGTCTTGCGCGACACCGGCAGATGCGATATCGCTATGAAGCTTCTCTTGCAGGACACCTATCCCTCGTGGCTCGATATGACACGCGGCAAGACCACTCTGCCAGAGCAATGGGACGGTGGAAAGTCGCAGAACCATTGTATGTTCGGCAGCGTTGACGGTATTCTTTACAGTATGCTCGCGGGAATCCACGTCGATAAAGAGATCGAGATCGTGCCGTATTTTGCAGCGGAAGTCGATCACGTTTGCGCTTCAACTACGCTCGCGGGCGGAAAAATTACCGTTGAATGGACGCGCAAAGACAGCAAT
The DNA here is from genome assembly GCA_045541375.1 of Eubacteriales bacterium. Lineage (GTDB taxonomy): Bacteria > Bacillota > Clostridia > Oscillospirales > CAG-272 > CAG-390. The sequence continues at coordinate 20,105 of JAZQJB010000056.1, forward strand.
ATCGAGCTCCGCATCAAAATTGAAGGCGGACTTGAAGCGAAGTACGCTGCCGAAGTTTTAGGCGCAGGTGAGCACATTTTTAAGATAAGTTTAAAAAAATAAAAAATCATCCTGCGTAAGGTATTGCTCATAACGCTGCGTAATATGCTAAACTGTAGGCGTAAGGAGGTGAATGCTATGTCAAAATACACAACGGGAGAGATCGCGAAGCTTTGCGGCGTTTCCGTGCGGACGGTTCAATATTACGATTCGCGCGGGATCCTGATCCCGAGTGAGCTTTCCGAGGGCGGCAGACGTCTTTATTCCGAGGACGATCTTGCGAAGATGAAAACGGTCTGTTTTCTCCGCGAGATGGGTCTGCCGATCAACACGATCGGCGAGCTCTTCGCTGAGGACGACCCCGAAAGCGTCATTTCGATAATTCTCGATCAGCACGAGGCTGAGCTCAAAGCAGAATCCGAAGCTTTGCAAAGACAGCTCGATATGGTCGAAGATCTGCGCCGCGGGCTCAAAAAGACTTCAAATTTCTCCCTTGAATCTTTAGGTGATATAGCAATTCAAATGGAAAACAAAAAGAAGCTTTACCGTATGCGCTGGACTATGCTTATCATAGGCATCATTTCCGAGATCGTCGAGGTCGGCACGCTTATGCTCGGTATACTTGAGGGAATCTGGTGGCCCTTCATCGCCATCGGTCTGCCCATCGTAATTGCTATTGGAGTCTGGATCAGTATATTCTACTACAAGCGCGTGGAATACATCTGCCCCAAGTGCAATCACATCTTCAAGCCGAGCTTCAAGGAAATGTTCTGGGCAAATCACACCCCCACGACCCGCAAGCTCCGCTGCCCCGAATGCGGACACAAGGGCTTTTGCGTTGAATCTTACTGTAAGGAGAACAAGAAAAATGGATGAAATTATGGAATTTCTGCCCTTTCTGATACCTCTCGTGATCGCCGAATTCGCGCTTCTGGGCTATACTCTTTGGCACATTCTGACCCACGAGCATTATAAAATGGGAAATCGTGCACTCTGGCTCATTATTACGATTGTGTTTATGAATTTTCTCGGTCCCATTCTCTATTTTATCCTCGGACGGGAGGACTCGTAAATGGATATGCTGAAGATCACGGGACTCTATAAACACTTTGGCGACAAAGAAGTTCTCAAGGGACTTGATCTGACAGTACCCGAAGGCAGTATTTTCGGATTCATCGGCAAAAACGGCGCGGGCAAAACCACAACGATGAAAACGGTACTCGGTCTGCTTAAAGCAGATTCTGGAGAGATCGAAGTTGCGGGCGAGCGCGTTGTTTACGGTCAGACTGCGACAAACCGATATATCGGTTACCTTCCCGACGTCCCGGAATTTTATTCCTTCATGAATGCGTCCGAATATCTCGCATTTTGCGGCGAGATCACGGGTATGGATAGAGCTGAGATCGCCGCGAGAAGCTCCGAGTTGCTTGAGCTCGTAGGTCTACAAAATGAAAAGCACCGCATCAGAGGCTTTTCACGCGGAATGAAACAGCGGCTTGGAATTGCGCAAGCATTATTGAACCGCCCGAGGCTCCTTATTTGTGACGAGCCGACGTCCGCGCTCGATCCCGTGGGAAGAAAAGAAATCCTCGATATTCTTCTCGCTGTGCGCAAGCAGACTACGGTCCTCTTTTCGACACACATCCTGTCGGACGTGGAGCGTATTTGTACCGATGTTGCTCTCCTTGGGGAGGGCAACATAAGCATTGAGGGCAAGTTATCAGATATCAAAACCGGATACAGACGCGATGAATATACGATCCTGACAGAAAGCCGTTCGGATTCCGAAATACTTTGTGACACATTCAGCGGGATCACATGCGACGACCAAGGCATCCTGCACTTCAGCGAATCAAGCCACGCACACGTTGAGATCCTGCGTTTCATTTGCGATCGAAATATTTCCATTTTGAAAATAGAGCGTACTGAACCTACCCTCGAATCGCTCTTTATGGAGGTGATTGACAAATGAGCAATCTTGCCGCTTTTATAAGAAAAGAAGTGACCGAGCATATCCGCTCCGGAAAGATCACCATACTCGTCGTCATTTTCATTATTCTCGGCATAATGAATCCCGCCATAGCAAAACTTACGCCGTGGCTTCTTGAAACAATGGCGGACACGCTTGCCGAGAGTGGCATGACTGTCACAGAGGTAACCGTATCCGCGCTCGATTCATGGGTGCAGTTCTTCAAAAATCTTCCTATGGGATTGATTGCATTTATTCTCTTTGAAAGCAACAGCTTTTCAAAAGAATATCAATCCGGTACTTTAGTGCTTTCGCTGACAAAGGGACTGAAAAGGCACACCGTAGTCACAGCCAAAGCGATCGTAATATCAACCCTCTGGTCCGCCCTCTATTGGCTCTCGTTTGGCATCACTTACGCATACAACGCCTATTTCTGGGATAACGGCATAGCTCAAAGTCTGCTCTTCTCTGTCGTCTGCGGTTGGCTGATAGGAGTTTTCGCCGTCGCACTTGCGGTATTCTTCTCAACAGTCGCAAAGTCAAACACAGGAGTCCTCATGGGAATCGGCACGATATTTGTATTGTCTTACATCCTCTCTGTCATCCCCAAGCTCAATGAATACCTGCCAACGCGACTTCTTGACGGCAATTCGCTGATCTACGGTAAATCATCCCCGAAAGATTATGCGGCAGCGCTTATACTCACTCTTGCTGTCATCGTCGTATCATTCATCGCAAGCATACCGATATTCAATAAGAAACAGCTTTAATTTTCAGCACCGCAAAAAAGCGGTGCTTTTTTGATATTTTTTTCAAAAACCCCTTGACAAATATATCGAAGTGCGATATAATATAGGTACGATACATCGAAGTGCGATATATCGCAGTGAGACACAAGGAGGAAGAAATGGATCAGCATATAAAAAAGGTCTACGTTCCGATGACGGAAACCGCATTTTACATTCTTCTCTGCCTGCGCGAACCAAACCACGGCTACGGGATCGTTCAAACGGTCGAAAAGCTCACGGACGGTGCGATCAGACTTGCCCCGGGAACGATGTACGGCAGTCTTTCGAAAATGGAAAAGGACGGCGTCATACGCTTCATCCGTGAAGAGGACAAGCGCAAGATCTACAAGATCACCGATCTCGGCGAGGAAGTCCTTGCTCTTGAAATAAAGCGGATCGAACGTCTTTACAAGATCGCGAAGGGAGGATCAGAATGAAAAACAAAAACGAACGCAAACAATTTAAGTATTTCAGCATCTTTGAATACGAAAAAGAGGAAAAATACCTCCGCGAGATGCACAAATCTGGTTGGAGGTTCTTGAAGGTCACGGGACTCGGCGTTTATCATTTTGAAAAATGCATCCCAGCGGACGTGATCTATCAGCTTGACTACAATCAGGATTCAAAGGAGCATAAGGACGAATACCTTCAGATGTTCTCCGATTGCGGATGGGAGTATCTGCAAAATTACGCGGGATATTCCTATTTCCGCAAGCCCGCCGCCGATATGAACGGAGACGAGGAGATATTCTGCGATAATGAGTCAAAATTGCAAATGATGGAGCGAGTGCTCAAAGGCAGAATGACGCCCCTGCTCATTCTCTTCTTTTGCTGTCTTATGCCCCAATGTGTTATGAACATAAGCTGGGGGAATTACGGAGTTGCTGCGTGTCTCGGCAGTGTTATGGGACTCTACCTCATAGTATTCTTGATCTGCGCAAGAGCGTATTTCAAGGTGAAGAACGGACGGAGGTAAAAATGGAACCCTCAACAATAGCATCATTCTTACCAATATGGATCCTGCTCTTTGTCATACTGCCCGCGCAAAGACGCAGAAAAAGAACGATTTTAGCAAACACAATACTCAATAAAGGATTGGAGAATAAAAAAATGTTTGAACTTGCAAAAAGATTTATCGAAAAAGAATGTATCATCTATGCCTTTGACGGCAATCAGTACACCGGCGTGATCAAGGAAGTCAACGAGGGCGCGATCCTTATCGAAAAGAAGGGCACCGCCGAGGCGATCAACCTGAGTTTCGTTGTAAAGATCAAAGAGATTCAGAAGTGTAAGAAATAAGATAAAAAGCACCGATTATCGGTGCTTTTTTCAGTTTTCCTATTGACTATACGTTCCTTTTGTGATATACTATGTATAGCATAGTATTATGTAAAAGGAGGTATCAGATGGATATTCAAATGAAGCGCGGGCTGCTTGACGTTTGCGTGCTTGCAGCGATCAAGGAAGAAGATTCCTACGGTTATCAGATCATCAAGGACATCAAGCCCTTCATTGAGATCTCCGAGTCGACCCTCTATCCCATCCTGCGCCGACTCGAAGCGGCGGAATTGCTCACCGTCCGCACCGCTGAGCATAACGGCAGACTGCGAAAATACTATCACATCACGCAGGCGGGCCTCGGGCGCATCGAGGATTTCAAAAACGAATGGAAAGAGATCATGTCAATATACAAATTTGTAACGAAGGGGGACGCTGACAATGAATAAGGAGCAATTTTTGATCGAGCTTGCCGCAGCACTTGCGGGATTGCCCGAGGAAGATATTGAAAAAAGCCTTGAATACTATTCCGAAATGATTGACGACCGCACCGAAGACGGTCTTTCCGAGGAAGAAGCAGTTGCGGCACTCGGAACGATCGCGGATATCCGCGCGCAGATCATCAAGGACACACCGCTTCCGAAAATAATAAAAGAAAAGGTCAAGCCGAAACGCTCCTTCCGCGGATGGGAGATCGCCGTGATCATCATCGGCTTTCCGCTTTGGTTTCCTCTACTTATCTCGGCGGCAGCTGTCGTATTTTCGGTCTACGTTACCCTTTGGTCGGTGATCATCGCGTTCTTTGCGGTCGACATTGCCTTTTTCGCCGGGGCTTTGGCGGGCATTCTCGCTTCTCTGCCCGTCTTTATCATGGGCAACGACGCCGCAGGACTTTTGTTGATCGGCGCGGGACTTCTCTGCGCAGGCTTCGGTCTTCTTTGGCTCTTCCTCTGCATCGGTACAACAAAGGGTATAGTCTGGCTTACCAAGGTCTTTATCAAATCACTTTTGATCCCGAAAGGAGATAAATAAATGAAAAAAAGCACAGTTGCAATAATCGTTGCCGTCTGCCTTGTCGTGGCGGGTATCGCGATCGCGGGAGCCGCTTTTTCAATGGCGGAGTTTGACTTCAAAAATTTTGATACCGAAAGCTATGAGGAAGTCACTCATACCGTCGAGGGCGATTTCAAACATATCGTTATAGCAACGCAGATACATAATATCGAGCTTTTTCCCTCAGCGGACGGTATATGCAAGGTCGTGGGCGATGAAAACGACAGTATCAAGATCGAAGCAAGCGTCGAGGGTGACATCCTCACCGTCAAAACCGTTGACACGCGCGAGTGGTATAACTTCATTGGCATCGGTCTCGGCGATGCGACGCTGACTCTCTATCTGCCCGAGTCCGAATACACATCTCTGACCGCCGCATCCGACACGGGACATATCAACATTCCCGAACACTTCAGCTTCACGGGCGCCTCGATGGCAACCTCGACCGGCGCGATCGTATTCAGAGCCAAGATCGCTCAAGAGCTTGCTCTTGCAAGCGACACGGGAAGAATTTCGGTCAGCAAGCAGAAGCTCTTGAAGCTCGACTGCGAGACCTCAACGGGCAATATCACTCTTGAAAACATCGAGGCTTCAGGCTCCGTCCGAGCCGAAGCGACTACAGGCAAGGTCAGCCTGAATGACATAAAGTGCAACAGCATTGATGTCGAAACTACTACAGGCAACATCTCACTTCAAAATGTAATAGCGGAGGCAGATATCACGATCAGCGCCGATACCGGCAAGATCTCACTGCTGAGTTGTCTTTCAGATTCGTTGAACATCGACACAGACACGGGTGACGTCAAGCTTGACGCCTGCGACGCCAATAATATCTCCATTGAAACCGACACAGGCGACGTTATGGGCTCTCTCCTCACACCAAAGATATTCGACACCGACACCGACACGGGTGATGTTCGAGTCGAGCAGGGCACCTCGGGCGGACTCTGTAAGATCAGAACCGATACCGGCGATATTAATATCGAAATCGAATAGATCAAACGGCAAGTTTCGGCTTGCCGTTTTTTCTGTACCTATTGATTTAAATCAATTATTGTGATATAATTAATATATATTTTCAAAAACAGGTGCAAAACAATGAAACTCACCGAACTTTTCAAAAACGACAAGCTTTCCCTCTCCTTTGAGGTATTCCCTCCCAAGACCGACACGGCTTTTGAAAGCGTTAAGCACGCGACCGAGGAGATCGCCAAGCTCCGTCCCTCTTTTATGAGCGTCACCTACGGCGCGGGCGGCGGAACGAGCAAATATACCCTTGATATTGCAAAAAACATCAAGGCAAATTACGGCGTGCCTACTCTGGCGCACCTGACCTGCGTTTCCTCGACACGCGAGACCGTTCGCGAGCGCATTGAGGATATGAAGGCGGCGGGTATCGAGAACGTCATGGCACTGCGCGGCGACATCCCCGCGGGACTTGAAAACGCCGACCGCTCGCATTGGGATTACAAGCACGCAGTCGAGCTCGTCCGCGAGCTAAAGGAATCGGGCGCAGGCTTCTGCATCGGCGGCGCTTGCTACCCCGAGATCCATCCCGAAAGTGCAAATCAAAAGGAAGATATCAAGTATCTCAAAGAAAAAGTCGATGCGGGCTGTGAGTTTTTGACCACGCAGATGTTCTTTGACAACAATCTGCTCTATAATTTCCTCTATAAGATCCGCGAGGCGGGCATAACTGTGCCGATCATCCCCGGAATTATGCCGATAACCAATGGCAATCAGGTCGACCGAGCCATAAAGCTCTCGGGTTCCTTTATGCCGCAAAGATTCAAATCTCTCGTCGACAAATTCGGCACCACGCCCGCGGCAATGAAACAGGCAGGTATCGCATATGCGACCGATCAGATCATCGACCTCTTTGCAAACGGCATCACAAACGTTCACGTTTATTCAATGAACAAGCCCGACGTTGCCGAGGCGATCCTTCGCAATCTCTCCGACATTCTCGGATAACGGAGTTCAATTATGAAAATCACCGAATTTCTGAAAAACAATATAGTCTTCCTCGACGGCGGAATGGGCACGCTTCTGCAAGAGCGAGGCCTCGGCGCGGGTGAGCTCCCCGAAAGATGGAATATCGAGCACCCCGAGATCATAGTTGACATCCACCGCGCCTATTTCGATGCGGGAAGCAACATCGTCAACACCAACACTTTCGGCGCGAATATACTGAAATTTTCCGCAGATGAGCTCGATGCCATTGTCAAAGCCGCGATCCAAAACGCACGCGCGGCCGCTGAATTAAGTGTCGGCACGCAGGAAAAGTTCGTCGCTCTCGACATCGGCCCCACGGGCAAGATGCTGAGGCCCTACGGCGACCTCGACTTTGAGGATGCCGTTGCCATTTTTGCGGAAACGGTAAAGCTCGGCGTAAAATACGGCGCCGACCTCATTGTGATCGAAACGATGAACGACAGCTACGAAACCAAAGCCGCGCTTCTTGCGGCAAAGGAGAATTCTTCCCTGCCCGTTTTCGTTTCGAATGCTTACGGCGAGGACAGCAAGCTGATGACGGGCGCGTCGCCCGCGGCTATGGTCGCGATGCTCGAGGGAATGGGTGCCGACGCGATCGGCATCAACTGCTCGCTCGGGCCAAAAGCTCTTGCGCCGATAGTTGAGGAATACCTCAAATATGCATCCGTTCCCGTTCTGCTCAAACCAAATGCGGGTCTACCCTGCTCGGTTTGCGGCAAAACGCATTATGACGTCAGCGCAGAAGATTTTGCCGAGGAGATCGCCTCTCTCGTCAAAAAAGGAGTTCGCATCGCGGGCGGATGTTGCGGAACTACTCCCGAATATATTGTCGCCACCGTCAAGGCTTGCGAAGGTATCGCACCTGTCGAAATCGAAAAGAAAAACATCACCTGTGTTTCATCCTATACACACGCCGTTATCTTCGGCGACGAGCCCATCCTTATCGGCGAGCGCATCAACCCGACGGGCAAAAAGCGATTCAAGGAAGCGCTCAAGGCGCACGATATCGATTATATCCTCAAAGAAGGCATCGCCGAACAGGAAAAGGGAGT
>JAZQJB010000057.1:0-5284 GCA_045541375.1 Eubacteriales bacterium
CTTTTCTGGAGACAGCCTTTTTTGTTGCTGTTTTCTGTGACATGAACTTTTTCTCCTTATAGTATTTTTCGGACTAAGCTTGATTACCTCTGGGGGTAGGAAGCCTGATACTCCTTGAGAGCATTTGCGCATTCCTTAACGTACAGGCAGATATTTGCGAATACTTCAGCATCGGAGCCCGAAGCGGATGCGGTTGCAGCCTGGAGAGCTGTTCCTGCGTCGCGGAGAGCCTGGATGTATTCATCTGCACAGTAAGCAGTAAATGTGGGAATCGCCTCGAGAGCGTCGGTGAGAGCCTTGAGCTCGTTTGCATAAGTGCTCTTTGCGCTGTCGGAGAGTGCTTCCATGCCGTAGTTATTACCGGTATTATCATCCTTGAGGATCGTGATATCTCCGGTTGCCTCGTCTACAGAGTAGCCAAGGATCCAGTCACGTCTCTTGGAAGCGAGCGTCTGTCCAATCTCGAGAGTTTCGAGGTTGAACTCGGAACGCTTACGGTTGATTTCCTTATTAATAGTAGTGATATAAGAGAGGAGTTCGGTTACGGGGTCTGCGTTATCGTTGTAAGCGGAGAGGAACGCAAACTTGGTGTAACGTCCAATGATATATGCACCGGGGTAGTTGGGGATGGATGCGAGGTTCTGGAACTGTCCCATGAGGTTGGTGTATTCCTTGTTGGTCCAAGGCATAGTCTCAAGAGCAGTGATATTCGCGGTAGCGTGCTTAGCCGAGTCACCAAGGATGGCAACCATCTCGTTGGAGTATTCTACCTGACATTTCGCACCGGAGTGCCACTTCATGAATTCCCAAGCAGCATGCTTATCTTCACAACCGTTGATCATAACGATGGAGGATACGGAAGAAACGGATACGTTGTTGAGATATGTCTCACCCTTTTCGTTGGTCAGATAGTAACCGGGCATAGGAACGAATTCCCAAAGACCGCGAAGCTCGGTTGCAAATACGATAAGGTGGTTGTATGTACCGTTGTAACCCGCGATACCGATGGGCATTTCGCCGGTACGGAAACGGTTAACAAAGTCGTACTTATAGGGGAAGGAGTACTGTGTAAACATATTACACATGGTCTCGAACGAGTCAAGAGCAAGGTTGGAGTCAAGGTTGATTCTCATACCGCCATCAGCGAAGAGCGTGCCGCCCATCTGATAGAGGAAGATCTTGTAGTCGTTGTTAAGACCGATGGTCATGTTGTTCTCTGCAAGAGTGGTTGCCGCAGCCATAAGGTCATCCCAAGTATCAAGGGTATCGATTCCAAGCTCTGCAAGGATGTCGGTACGGATGAACATCATCGGGAAGCTCTGGGTCTCGGGCAGACCGTAGTAATGCATCTTGTTCTCTGCATCCGGGATACCGAGAACGAACATTGCCGCATCGTTGAACTGTGCGTTCGGGTTTACGATGGGCTCGCCATTCTCATCGAGAATGGGATTGTACTCTTCGTCTACCTTATAATAAAGTGCGAAATCAGCAAAGTCTTCCATATCCTCGATGGGAAGTACCGCGCCACGGATAGCGTAGTTGATAACGCTGTCGTCGCCAAGACCGATGTATACGTCAGGTCCCTGTCCGGAAAGGATGGAGGGAAGAAGTGTACCGCCCGCAACGAGCTTGAGGTCGATGGTGATACCGGTGGAAGGTGTGAAATCGTTGTTTACAAGGTTTCTGATAACCTGTGTCTGGTCACGGCCGTATGCAAGCCAAACCTCGTTCGCGCCTGCAACCTCGGATGCGTCAACGGTAGCACCCATACGGTCGTAGTTACGGAAGAAGGACTGGAAGAATCTCTGCATCTCGTGCCAGAATGCCTGGAAGAAGTTGTCCGCAGCGCGCGGTGCTTCTACCTCGGAGCTCTGGATCATAAGATAGTCGAGCTGGAGGGGCTGGTTCTTTGCGTCGTTGACCCAAGTACCAAGGTTACCGATATAGGTCTTAAGACGCTCGAGGTTACGAGCAACCTCGTCCTCATCTCTCGACATATCCTCGAGGATGATGTAGGTCTTCTCAAGGGTAGCAACGTTGGAGGACTTAACGCCCGCAAGAGCAACAAGCTCTGCTGCAACTGCCTTGAGAACGGTGGACTGACGGTAAAGGTCGATGATGGTATCGGGCATTACGCTCTGGAAGTAATAGTCACGATACTGGTCAGGGTCTGCACCGGTAAGACGCATTATATTAAGGTAGTCATTGTTGATCGCCTGAAGCGCTGCATCAACCTTACGGACGATCTCAGCCATGGTTCCGAGGGAAACCTCGAGGATCATGGTATACTCAACGCCTGCCTCAAAGTAGAACTCACAGTTGGTGTATTCGATGCTGTTGTTCTCATCGCCGGTCTTGGTACCGAAGCGAAGAGGATCTGCAAGCCAGTCAGTCGAATAGTTGAAACGGAGTTCGCGTGCCTCATCAAAAGGAACGCCGTTGTAGTAGCCCTTTGCTCCCTCTGCAACAGTGGAATCACTGTAGAGGTAAAGGGTACGGGAAGAATACATACCGTCGGTGATGTTCTGGATGTATCTGGGAATGATCTGATACATACCGCTGTTATCAACGGTGAATGTATAGTGGAGTCGCTGACCGGAGGTCTGCCACTTGTCGCCGCCGATGGTGTTAAGAACGGTGGCCTTTACGTTCGAAGGGCTTGCTACGGAAGAGGAAGCCTCCTCGATGGGGTATACGGTGTTGGTGGAGGTGTGAGTGGTGTACTCAGCCTCGAGCTTAAGAACCGAAGAACCCTTGGGAGCGCCTGCATACTGAGCAATGTAGTCAGCATAGGACTCGGGTGCCTCGTAAGGGTAGAGGGTGATCTGCTTGATAGCCAGGGGCTGTGCTACACCCTCGAGCGAGATGTAATGCTCGCCCTTGGAGAAGTAGAACTCGAAGTTGTCCTTGTAGAAGCCGTCAATGTCCTTGAGGCTGTACTGACACCATTCGGGAGTCTGCTCCATGTTACCGCGGAGCTCGTTACCGTCAATATCGGTACGGTTGTGACGAGTGTGACCGTCATAATCGTGCTCATCTGCGGGATCATAGATTGTGGACCATACCTTGGGAAGCGAGATATAGTATGCCTCCTTGAAAGGTACCTTGTCGTCAATACGGAAGATACGCTGGATGGATGTGGACTTATCGGCGATGGGCCAATAGTCGATCAAAATAGCGTACATACCTTCTGCGGGGATGTTTACTTTCCAGGAAACAACTCCGCTGTCGGCGGTGTCGAGCGCGTCGATACCCTCGTAGCTGTTCTTTCCTACAACTGCAGTGGTCTTATCTGCGATGTAGTCAAGTCCGTTTACCACGATAGCATCAGCACCGGGGGTGTACTCGGAATACTCATCAAGGTATTCTTCGTACGAAATTGTGCCGAGCAGTTCCTTAGCCGAAGCGATAGCGTTCTGCGTGACGGAGGTCTCCTTCGTATCGTTTGCCGCAGTCGATACGATGAACGTCGAGCAGAAGGTCAGGATCGCGAGGCAAAGAGCAACCGCTCTTTTGAATTTCGTTGCCATAAATGGTTCCTCCTGTTTTGTTTTTGCCTGCACGAGCAGGCGGGTGGATAAATTTCCGCTGATTCAGCGATGACGCGTTTTGCCGCGAGCCGCTATGCGGGGTGGGAAGCGGAAGACCTCCCCGCTGTAAAGTTTTTTGCCCGAAAAGAGGCAGCCGTTGGCGAGACTGTCGCCCACGGGCATCAAATTTTGCGGCTCTGCTCCCCGATAATTGGGTATGCGGCAACATTCCCAACATCCGGGCGGCAAAATGCCATAAAATTTATAACGATATAATACCACAAATGCTCAAATTAGTCAACAGTTATTTATTTAATTAATTTAAGCAAAAGGAATTTTTATGAATTTATTTATTCAACCACTATTCGCGGTCAAGTGATGAGAAATTTCACCTTTTCGTCACTTTTTCATACACTTTTCACATAGTGCAAATTTTAGGTAATTTAAAATTACCATCAGATTCGCTCTTAAACTTCGCAAAATGCGTTATTTTGCCTTTAAAGAAGCCATATCCGTAACATTATTGACCGACGATTCCGAATATAGTAAATTAAATTTACGTAGGCTCTTTAAAATAATTGCGTGCGCAACTATTTTTTTGCCTCAGAACTCCCCAAAAAAGCCTCGTTTACCCCACGTTTTTGAGCGAGCTTGTGCAAATTGCACAAATCGTTCGCAAATCTCATTTTTTTGCGACAAGCCCCTCGCTTTTTCGCCCATTTGCTCACTTTTTTTTACATTGCTTACATTATATTACATATTTTTTAAAATTGGATTTTGGCGCATTTTCTCATGCGAAAAAGAAGGCTCCAAGCGGGTAACAAACCCATTCGGAGCCCAAAATTATTCATCGTTATTCCTTTGTTTCCTCTGTTTTCTCTTCAAAATAGGAATCTATCAGATCGGAAACCTCTTCGTCAGAGATCAAAGTGGCAAAATACACGGTCTCGTCGATCTCGTCGCCGTATTCTTCGGCAGCAAGCTCTATATCTTCGGGAGAGATCAGTATCCAGCTCTCGCGCTCGGTAAGATAGATAAGCCTTCCGAAATACTCGGTCACGATGGCGGAGGAATCAAAGGCGAGATAGAGATCGTAATATTTGAATTCGGGAAATTTAGACATATCAACCGAAACTCTTTTGCCCGAAATTCCCGTGATCTTAGCGATAATGTCGGCGTATTCTTCAACCACAAGGAACTCATCAAACACCAGAAGTGTCGCGATGCTGTCTTCGCCCTTGATGCCGTCAACTAATTTGCCGGATTCGGTATAAAGAATTCTGCTCTTCCCTTCGGTTATGGCGAAATAGGATCCCGTTTCATCGTCAAGCACGCGATAAAGCGGTGCCCCCGTAACGGCGTTTCCGACCTTGCCGAGATACTCGCCAAGACGGAAGCGGTATTCCTCCGCACCTTCAACGCGATGAAGCGTTACACCGTCATATTCAATCACGTCAACGCCACCGCAATACTCGGCAACGACCTGATTTTGCTCTTTATATTTTTCAACCGCATAAAGCGCGACTACGATGGGCAGTATCATCAATATCGCAATTACGGCAAGCGCACGCTTGGTCATAGAAGCCACTCCTCTCAAAAGGAATATTTTATATATTTTATCACGGCACCGCAAAATTGTCAAGATATATGTCGATTATTTATCCTTATTGCGGCAAATAGAGTATATATTTTTCAAAAAAGGCTTGACAAACGCCCCCGTTTGCGATATAATATTATGGTCAACTGGGGCCATT
>JAZQJB010000058.1:0-6658 GCA_045541375.1 Eubacteriales bacterium
GATAAGAGTGGACAGTGGTTAGTGGACAGTGGACAGAAAGATGCGAAGATAATTTAGTTTTGATTTTTGCATTCCATTGTGACGGCAGATAATTCAATAAAAATAAATCGGATATTAAGAAGAATGCTTCAAAATATCCGATTTCTTTTGCTTATTTCAGTTTTGCAGTAAACAGCGTTTCAGACGTACTGAACAAAATTATTTGCCCGCGTCTTTCTGTCCACTGTCCACTAACCACTGTCCACTCTTCCCCTCACGGCTCAACCACAACGATCTTGCCGTCCTTGAAATAGCCGGTGTAGGATGCTCTGCCGGTCGGCCAGGTGTAGGTGCCGTAGCCGTTCATGTTGCCCTTTGCGAACTGACCTGTGTAGGTCTCGCCGTTCGCCCAGACGTATCTGCCGTCGCCGTGGCGAAGGTCGCCCTTGAAGTCGCCCTCATAATAGTCGCCGCCGGCGTATTTGTAGGTTCCGTATCCCGATTTGACTCCGCTGATGAAGCCACCTTCGTATACCGCGCCGTCGGGAGAGGAAAGCTTGCCCTGACCGTGGAAGCGGTCGTGCTTGAATTCACCCTCGTAGATGCTGCCGTCGACGGAGGTATATTTGCCCTTGCCGTGCTTTTCGCCGCCAAGGAGCTCGCCTTCGTAAACGTCGCCGCCCGCAAATCTGAAAATGCCGTAGCCCGTCAGCTTGTCGGCAACGAAATCGCCCTCGTAAACGTCGCCGTTTGACCAGGTGATCTTGCCCTTGCCCGTGCGGCGGTAGTCGGTGTCGAGCCGACCCTCATAGACCGTGCCGTCCGAGTAAGTCACAGTACCCTTGCTTGCGTCGATCTCGGCTTGAAGACCGTTGGTGTAATAAAGCGTACCCGAGATCGGATTGCCGTCCTTATCAAACAGACCCGTGAACTTGAGCTCGTCGCCGTTCGAAAGGATAACGGTCGAATTCTGCGCGCCGGCAAGCCTTGAGATGCCGAGCCCGATCAGAAACACCGCAAGCGCCGCGGCAACGATCACGCCAAAGATGGTCAGGTACTTTGTATCGTGGTATCTTTTGTTTTTGTATGCCATATTTTACCCCTTATTGGTTGATAATGCCCACGAAATTGTCGATATACTGCATAATATCGGGCAGGAATTTGAGAACTGCCCAGAAAAGTATTATCGAAACTACCGTGATGGCAACTGCCGTGAAGACGCCCGTTCCCTTCTTTTCAAAGCGCCGTGTGGCGGTGAAATGGATATCCTCGGGGATGTAGAAGCGGCTTTGAGCGAAATCGTGGTGGTATTCGGGCGAGGAAAATGCGGGAGCTTTTTCTCCCGAAGCCGCAACGCGAGCCTCGTATTCGCCGCGAGCTTGCTCGCGGGCGGTGTAGTATTCTTCGGCTTCAACACAGCGGACGATGCCGCGATAGGTGTTGCCCGAACGAAGCGCGCCCCTGACCGCCGAGTTCTTCAGATATCCGAGCTCGGCAAGAGTTTTTGCCTTTGCGGGAGTTGAGCAATCTTCGTTTATGAGCGAACGGATGAAGTCACCGTGCACTCTTCTGTTGAAAATGACGAGATAGGAGGCAAAGATGATGCCGAGCACCATGCCGAAAAGGATCCCGCGCAGATTATTGAACGCGAAATCGCCGAAACCGAGGTTCTCGTATTGCCCCATCTCGAGCGAGAACATATCGTTCAGTATCTTGAACCAGGTGTCCTCTTCTTCGGTTAAAAAGAATGGAATTTTGATCATTTTTCTTTCCTATTATAAGTTGAAGATGTCGGGGCCGCAGATCGTGAGAAGAAGCTCGGAAAGATCGTCGGAATCGTCAAAGTCGATCTCGATCCTTCTCTTTCCAAGTCCTGCGTCCTTGATCTTGATTCTTCTGCCCGAAAGCTCGACTGCGCGGCGCTCGAGCTGTTCCATATAAACCGCGGTCTGCTCGTCGATCGGCTTTGTGGGCTTGGTTGTTTTAGTGATGGGCTTGTTGTATTTCTTTACCTCAGCCTCAAGCGCACGGACAGAAAGACCTTCCGCGATCGCGCGTTCCGCGAGTTCGGGGATGAGAGATGCGTCATTCAGTCCGAGAAGCGTGCGCGCGTGACCTGCGCTGAGCTTTCCTTCTGCTACGAGAGGGAGAACCGCCTCGGGGAGATCAAGCAGACGCATTGCGTTTGCGATCGCGGGGCGTGATTTGCCCATTTTGAGTGCGAGGTTTTCCTGCGTCATCCCGAAACGCTCGAGAAGTGTGCGGTAGCCCATTGCTTCTTCAATCGGGTTGAGGTCGCTTCGCTGAATGTTCTCGACAAGCGCCACCTGCGCCGCCGCGAGCTCGTCGCCGTCGAAAATCACGCAAGGGATCTCGTCAAGTCCCGCCATCATCGAAGCACGCCAGCGGCGCTCGCCTGCAATGATGCGGTAGGTTCCCGCCAAAAATCCACTTTCTGCGACAAGGATCGGCTGAAGCAGACCGTATTCTGCAATCGACGCCGAAAGCGAGGAAAGCTCTGCCTCGTCGAAGGTCTTTCGCGGCTGATCGGGGTTAGGCTCGATGTCGCTGACGCGGATCATCTGCGCGGGGTTCTTCTTTGTGTCTATGAAATTGTCCTCGAAGAGCGAGTTGAAGTCGCGTCCGAGTCCTGTATTCTTCAAACGTGCCATATTATACCTCTATTGCCAAATATTGTCAAATACGTTCGATGAGCTCTTTTGCCACGTCAAGATATTCGCGGCTTCCCCTCGCGTTCGGGTCGTGATAATAGACCGGCATACCGTAGGAAGGAGCCTCGGAAAGTCTTACACCGCGCGAAATTGCGGTTGAAAAGAGCTTTTCATAGTAATGCTTCTTGAGATCCACCACAACCTGCGACGTGAGCAGCAATCTGCCGTTATACATCGTCAAAAGGATACCCGTGATGGTCAGATCCTTGTTATACTTCTGCTTTATGCGCGAAATCGTGATAACGAGCTGTGAAAGCCCCTCAAGTGCGTAAAACTCACACTGCATCGGGATGATAATGCCGTCACTTGCTGCTAACGCGTTAATTGTTAGCATTCCAAGCGAGGGCGGACAGTCCACGATTATGTAATCATACTCTTCTTTAAGGGGTGTAAGTGCCTCTTTCAGGATATATTCGCTGTTATCTATCGAAAATAGATCAAATTCCGCACCAGCAAGCGAGATTGTAGACGGAATTACGTGCAAGTTCTTAAAATCCGTCTTGATAATGGCTTGTTTTGCCACTTCATAGGGGCTCTTCCCTCCTCCGATCTCCGGAGAAAGCAAAATTTCTCTGATCGTTGTTTTGAGTCCCTTTTTCTGAACTCCAACACCACTTGTGGTGTTTCCCTGGGGGTCAAGGTCTACCATAAGGACTTTCTTATCCAAAAGTCCGAGTGATGCGGCTATATTTACAGCGGAAGTTGTTTTTCCGACTCCGCCTTTTTGATTTGCAAATGAAATTATCTTTCCCACGTCTGTCACCTCCGTGATGATATCTATACACTATTATTATACCATTATTCGCTTCGCAAATCAATAACATATTGTGAATTACATAAAATTTACAAATTGTTTCACGTGAAACATACAAAAATGCAAAACACCGATGTTTCACGTGAAACATCGGTGTTCCTGTTAAAATATAGGTTTCTTCTTGATCTGCGCGTAAGCACGCGGATACTTGGGAGGCGTCGGGGCGTTCTTTACAACTTCAACGATACATCTTTCAAAAGACTCGTCTTCGTGATGAATCTCTGAATAGTTGAACTTTGGCGATGATATCGATAAGAGCTTTGAAACGCGCTCGATTCCAGATGTTTCACGTGAAACATCCTTGGATTTCATTGCGACAAACTTACCTCCGACCTTTACAGCAGGTAAACAGAGTTCCAAAAGAATCGGATATGCCGCAACCGCACGCGCGGTGACAATATCGAAGGATTCCTTGAACTCTGAACCCGTTACTTCCTCGGCTCTGTGGCAAACTGCGGTAAGATTATCAAGTCCGAGCATCTTTGCAGCGGAATTGATGAAATTTACGCGCTTTAACGTGGAATCGAGGGCTGTAACTTGAATATCGGGACGAGCAATAGCAATCGGTATCGCAGGAAAACCCGCGCCGGAGCCAATGTCGAGGATCTTTGCACCTTCGGGAAGGTATTTGGAAAGAGTTAAACTATCTGCAAAGTGGAGTAATGCAGCTCCTTCGGGAGTTTTAATAGCGGTGAGGTTGAATAATTTGTTTTGTTCAAGCAAATAATCGCAAAAAGCAGAGAGCTTTAAGCATACTTGATCTGTTGCAAACTTTTCAAGCCCGTTTTCGGATAATACAGAGGCGAGATAAGCGGAATATTCGGTATTAGTCATAATTTCACCTCATTTTAATCCAAGTCGGATAAGAAGCACGGAAATATCTGCGGGAGAAACGCCGCTGATACGTGATGCTTGTCCAAGTGTTACGGGACGGATCTTCGATAACTTTTGAACTGCCTCGATACGAAGTCCGCCGATTTCCTTGTAATCTATATCTTCGGGTAGGCGGAATTCCTCAAGTCGCGCCTGGCGGTTGATCTCAGCAGTCTGTCTGCGAAGGTAACCCGCGTATTTAACGTCATATTGAACAGTTCTGATAACGGAGCGGGGAAGAGCGGGGCGGTTTTTGTCTATGCATGCAGTATCATCGTAGAGAATTTCGGGTCTGCGAAGCAAATCAGCAACCGATGCACCGTGTGCGGGTATCTGAACACCTTCGGGAAGGGAAGAAGCGTCAGCAGGACGAGCGAACACTTGTTCTATACGTACCTTTTCATTTTCAATCATCTCTTGGCGCGCAAGGAAACGCGCGTATCTGTCGTCGTCGATCAATCCTACACGTCTTCCAAAGGGGGTAAGGCGCGCGTCGGAATTGTCTTGGCGGTGAAGAAGTCTGTATTCCGAACGCGAAGTCATCATTCTGTAAGGTTCGTTTGTGCCCTTGGTGACGAGATCGTCGATCAAAGTGCCGATATATCCGTCAAAACGGCGGAGGATAAGCGGTTCTTCGCCTTTGAGAGCGAGTGCCGCGTTGATTCCGGCAACAAGACCCTGCGCGGCGGCTTCTTCGTAGCCCGAAGTCCCGTTGAACTGACCCGCACCGTAAAGCCCGCTGACGCGCTTGTGCTCGAGGGTTGGATAAAGATCGGTCGGATCGGCGCAGTCATACTCGATTGCGTAAGCATAACGAGTGATGACAGCATCCTTGAATCCCGGCAGAGTGCGAAGCATCTTGTTTTGTACGTCGGGCGGCAGAGAGGTGGAAAAGCCTTGCAAATAAAGCTCCTCATTGTTCTCGCCCATCGGCTCAAGGAAGAGCTGATGGCGATCCTTGTCGGCAAAACGCATAATTTTGTCCTCAATAGATGGGCAATAACGCGGTCCGACACCGCTTATCATGCCGGAATACATTGCAGACCTACCAATATTTTCCATTATAACAGCGTGCGTGTCGAGATTTGTGTAAACAATGTGGCAGGAGATCTGCTCAAGACCCTTCATTGACTCCTCATCGGTGTCAGCAGAGAAGGGGATGATCTCTTCTTCGCCCATCTGTTCTTCCAGCTGCGAGAAGTCAACGGATGAGCGGAGAATTCGCGGGGGAGTGCCGGTTTTGAAGCGCCTGATCGAAAGGCCTGCGTCTGCAAGAGATTTTGTCAATGCGCAAGCGGGGATGAGACCATCGGGACCCGCAGGAATCGCGCGGTCGCCAACGAAGATCTTGCTGTCGAGATATGTTCCCGTCGCGAGAATGACCTTTTCGCACTCGTATTCCTCGCCGTAAGAGGTGCGAATACCTGTGACGCGGCGCTTGCCGTCAACGTCTTCGGTGATAATCTCCGTGACCTCAGCCTGAAGCAGGCGGAGATTAGGGGTCAGCTCGAGTGTGTGCTTGATGACTTCCTGATATTTGCGGCGATCGGCTTGGATGCGCTTTGAATGCACAGCCGCGCCCTTGCCGAGATTCAGAGTGCGCGACTGGAGCGTGACTTTGTCCGCCGCGCGCCCCATCTCACCGCCGAGGGCGTCGATCTCGTAAACGAGATGCCCCTTAGCCGTACCGCCGATGGAGGGATTGCAGGGCATATTGCCGAGCGAATCGAGCGAGAGCGAAAAGAGGGTGGTTTGAATGCCGAGTCTGGCGGATGCGAGAGCGGCTTCAACGCCCGCGTGC
Organism: Eubacteriales bacterium; assembly: GCA_045541375.1. GTDB lineage: Bacteria > Bacillota > Clostridia > Oscillospirales > CAG-272 > CAG-390. The sequence goes on from JAZQJB010000058.1 coordinate 6,200, forward strand.
CCACCGCCGACAACGGCGACCCGTGTTTTGAGTTTCATTTTTCTTCCTTATTATTTATGTGAATGAGAGTTGATTTCGGAGTTAGGAGGTGGACGAGTGATCGGTGAATTTTCTCACTACGATCGAAAATATTTGATTTTAGTTAAAACTAAAGACAACAGCAGCGGGAAAGTTTTGATCGAACTTTTTCAGAAAGTTATGCTTGCCTGCGGCAAGCTTCGGCTCTGTCTTGTCGGCTCCCGCCTCCATTTTCCTTCGGAAAACCGCCAGAGCCGCGCTCGTACTGAAAGCTTTTGAAGATTTTTAAGAAACTTTTCTCGAAAAGTTTCTTAAACGGAGCACGAGGCAGAGCCTCGGACTAATGCGAGAGCTTCAGCTCTCGCTTCTGTGCTTCAAACAGGCGACGCCCCGTCGACTGTTTGGACAGAGTCAATACTTCCCGAATGTAGGGAAGTATTG
>JAZQJB010000059.1:0-11814 GCA_045541375.1 Eubacteriales bacterium
TATCAGCAACTCCAAGGCTTCTCCTGGGAGAAGCTCCCGCCGCAGCGGGTGATGAGGGGACACCCAGAAAGCTTTGTTCGCACTCGCGTATTAATTATTTTACTAAAACAGAGATGAACTATGAAAAATAACTCCAAACGCAAATTGCCGCGCGTTGCGGCATTGCACGATCTTTCCTGCTTCGGCAGATGCGCGCTGACGGTCATAATCCCCGCGCTTTCCGCTGCGGGAGTTCAGGTCGTGCCCGTCCCGACGGCGCTTCTTTCAACGCACACGGGCGGATTCAAGAATATGCATTTCCGCGATCTCGATGATTCTATCGGCGATATTGCCCGCCATTTCGGCGAGCTTGGGCTTGATTTCGACGCGATCTACACAGGTTTTCTCGGAAGCGAGCGTCAGGTCAGAACAGTTGAGGATTTCATAGACAAGACTGCGGATGAGAACACGCTGATCTTTGTTGATCCCGTTATGGGCGACGACGGAAAGCTTTATTCGGCTTGCTTCCCCGAGCTGATTGCCGAAATGCGACGCCTTTGCGCCCGCGCGGATATAATTACCCCGAATCTTACCGAGGCGTGCCTTATGACAGATACGGCATACCCCGATCTTTCGCATCATTCCGAAGAAGAGGCAGAAGCCGCAATCGGCGCGATAGCGAAAAAGATCAAGACCTTCACGAATGCCGAGTGCGTCATCACGGGTATTCATTTCAAGGACGGCGTCGGCACCTATTGCCTCGGGAAAATGCATTCCGAGCGCGCAAGACGCAACGATTATCCCGGCACGGGCGATCTTTTCGCCTCTGTTATGCTTGCGTATATCCTCAAGTCGGGCAAGTCACTTGACAGAGAAATCCTACAAAAGAGCGCGGAATATGCCTCGCGCTTTACCGCGGAGGTCATCGACTACTCGCTTGAGTACGGTGATGCCGAGCCCCGCCGCGACGGAGTTTTGCTCGAGGGCTGCCTCGGCAAGCTTGTTGCGGATATGAATATGGCAAAAAACAGCGAGGTGGCACACTGATATGGAAGAAAAAATGACACTCCACGAGGCGCGTGCGGCAGAGCTCTTCCTTTCGGGCGCGGTCTGCGCGCAGGCGGTATTTTGCGCTTTTTGCGATCTTCACGGGCTTGATTTTGAAACAGCCTCGAGGCTTTCCTCCTCGATGGGCGGCGGAGTCGGAAGACTGCGCGAGGTCTGCGGTGCCTTTTCTGGCGCGGCAATGGCGGCGGGACTCATCTACGGCTTCACCATCCCACCCGCGCAAGGCGAAAAGAGCGAGCATTACAAGCGCATTCAGCTTCTCGCATCCCGCTTTTCGGAGCGATGGGGAAGTGTAGTGTGTCGTGACATTCTCGCCTCAAGAATGGGTGAGAGCGCGGTTTCGACCGATCACGTGCCCGAAGAACGCACCAAAGAATACTATGCGAGGCGCCCTTGCCTTGAAGCCGTCAGGCTCGCGGCGAGGATCCTTGACGAATATATAGAAAATAATTCGATAAACGGAGATTGATCATGAAAAAGACAAGAATTTTTGCACTTGTGATCTGCATTTTGACATTTGTGCTCCTCTTTTCCGCCTGCGACGGCGGTGAGGTGCCCGTTGAAAGCACGGAAAATGAAACCACGGCTATTGTCGAAGAAACCGAGCCGATCCCCCGGACGCTAAAGTTCAGCGAGGCGGGAAAATGCGAGTTTTACATAGTTTATCCGCATAGCTTCGACAATGAAATCAAGGACGTAGCCCTGAATCTCCGCAAGCAGATAGCAAAGTACACGGGCGTGGAGCTCAAGCTTACGAGCGACGAGATCCTCCAGAGACCTGTCGGAGACACGGGCGTTGAGCATCAATATGAGATCCTTCTCGGCGTTGCCGATCGCGAGGCATCGAAAAAGGTGACCGAGGGTATGCGTACTCGCGATTATACCGTGACCTTTGAAGGTGACAAGATCATTCTTGCAGGCACCACGATCAGCTCGACCGAAAAGGCCGTCGAGCGCTTTATCAATGACGTGCTTGTAAAGCAGAGCAAGAACAATATGGGCAGCGCCACCATCGAGCTGACCGAGGCAAACAAATTCAGCTATACTTACGGTAAGTACACGATCGGAACCTGTGATATTCTCGGTGCAGACCTCAGCGAATACCGTATCGTTTACAACAAGACGGATATTTATTCCGCCGAAAGATACGCGCGTCTTTTCGCAAACGAGCTTTCCACATCTGCGGGATTTGCTCTTTCCATAAAGCTCGATACCGCGGTAAAGAACGATGATGCCAACGCGCGCGAGATCATCTTCGGCGTAACCGCCAGAGGCGGCGAGGCTGTTGAAACACGCCACGGCTATTCGATCAGCGCTTCGGGAAGCAAGCTTTACGTTTCCGCAGAGTGTATGGAAGGCTACGCGGCGGCTTATGAATATCTGACCGAAACTCTTTTCAAGGGCGAGAAGGTCGAGATCGCCGAGGGCTTCACTCACACAGGCGTGTCCGAGCCCGAGGATAAGCAGGATATTGAAAACCGCGCGGGCGAGTATCGCGTCATCTTCAACAACGTCCACGGCGCGCATACCGACGAATATCCGATGGAAAGCCGAAATCAGATGCAGGCGGAGCTGCACTTCGAGTATCTTCCCGACGTTATCGGTCTTCAGGAAAACGCCGCGTGTGTTGCTACTTATCACACGAGAATGAAAAAGTTAGGTTATTCCCCCGTTCCGATCACTCCCACCAACAGCAACAAGCAGGATTATACCGCAATGCTTTACCGCGCCGATAAGCTTGACATCGTCAAGTGCGGATACTACCTCTATGATGACGGCGCGGGCGATAAGTCGAAGTCGGTCTCCTGGGCGGTGTTCAAGGATAAGGCAAGCGGCGACGTATTTGCAGTCGGTTCGACTCATTTCTACTGGACGAGTGACGATCTCGGCAAGTCGGCACGTATCAAGGACGCCGCACAGCTCGCAGAGGTTGTCAAGGACATTACCACCAAGTACAACTGCCCGATGATCGTTGGCGGTGACTTCAACTGCAATATCAATTCCGAACCCATCAAGAATCTTTATTCCGCGGGATTTGAGAATCTGCAGAAGATCTCGCCAGATACTATGGACACCACCACTCACCACGCATATTCCCCCTGGAATGATGAACTCAACCTTTATATCGACGTCGTGATCCCCACAAAGGCATACAGCTCGGCGATTGACCACGCGCTGCTTTATAACAAGAGCACTCTGACACCCAAGATGTTCAGAGTGTTGCTTCACGACTACACTCTCCTCTCGAGCGACCATTGCCCCGTAATGGTGGATTTTGATATCAACTGATAAAGAAAACGGACTTTTGCCGAGGCAAAAGTCCGTTCGTTTTATTTATTCTTTCTTTTAATTAATATAGGTGGGAAGATAAGCAGGTTCAGGGGAAGAAAGACTACGGATGCACCGCAACCGCTTTCCGCGGGTGCTTCGGTCAGAGCCTCGGTCGCCTGAGCGGCTATGTATTGCTCCTTTTCCTCTGCAGTCAGCTCACGCGTGGTATACGTTGCGGTATAGGTCATATCTCTTTTGATGTACCAGGTCATTTTTTCGTCCCAGCCTGAGAATTCGTAGGCGTATTCGCCGTCGCTCTCGCGTGTGGGGATGATATCCTTGGGCTCTTCAACCTTCGAGCCGTAAGAGTATTCAACTGTTTTTAGAACCCTGCCGTCGTAGTCCGCGAAGGTGACGGTGAGGATCGCGGGATCCCAAACGGCGTAAAGTGTGGCGTCTTTGTCAGCGGTGTAGCTTGCACCCGCAGTGTAAACGACCTCGCCGCCCTTTTCGGTAGCCCAACCGAGGAAGGTGTTTCCTTCAAGCGTGGGGATTTCGTCTGCGATGACGGTTTCTTTGTCGGGAAATTTGCGCTGCTGTGTGAGCTTCATCTTGCCTTCGCCTACCTTATAATATATAGTGAAGACGTTTGTGTCGCTTGAGCGGAGGTAAGAGGCGGAGATCCAACCTTCCTTGCCGTTGAAGTCGATCTTTCCCCAGTTCTCGTTGAATTTGAGAACTTCAACTTCGTCGTCGTGCTTCAAGGTACCGAGAACAGAAAAAGACGTTCCCGCACCCGCGCGGACGTTGAGCGAATCTGCGGTCACAACGAACTTTCCGGGCTTCGCGGAGTCCTCTTCAAGGGAGAATACAGAGTAATCGGTGCCCTCCTTGGTTTCGTATTTGAGAGCGCCGTAGCCGACTATGTAGCTGTCATTGATTGAGTACTTGTGCCGTGCCACGCGCTCGCCGCCGTTGCCCTCGACCGTGTAGACGTAACCGTCGCGCACGCCGATGACAAGTCCGACGTGAGTTGAAACAGCGTTTGACGTAGCGTTTTTGAAGTAAATAAGATCACCGATTATCGGAGTATATCCCGATTCGCGGGTCTTATAAAGCCCTTGCGGTTTAAGTATTTCATTTATCATTCTGGGGCAGCTGATCTCGGAGCAGTCGATCTCAGCGGGAATGCCTGCTTGGAACTGACACCACGAAACGAAAGCCGCGCACCAGGCATAACCCCAATTTCCCTCGAGCTTGCAGAAGAGGCGGTTGTATTCAACGTAATTTTCGGAACCTCCGAGGTTCCAACCGTCCATATCTGCTTCCGAGTCGCCCTCGTGATAGCCGACCTGCGAAAGCGCGACTGTTATAACGTCGTATCGGTGGTCGCCGGTAAGCTTTGCTTTTGCTTCAAGCAGACGCTCGTAGTAAACGCTCGTTTGATAGGCATCTCCGTATGTATAAGAAGCGTAATCGGGCTTGATTGATGCCGCCGAAGGGAGAACGAAAAGCGACAGCATCAGGGTGAGCGCCGCCACCGCGCACCCCGCACGCTTAATTAATGAAGAAAACATTTTTTACCTCCGCGATTTTCCTGTTATGATATATTATATCAAATTTGAACGGATTTGTAAAGACTTTTTTTGAATGTGAATTTTATGCAATTGTTGGTATTTTATGTCGGATTTCATCTATATTCGGCATATTTTGCTAAGTGTTGGATATGCAGAGAAAAATTATACGAAAATAATGATATTTTTTGTTAAAAAACTTTACGAATGAAACTAAAGATTTTTCAAAAGGCATTGACTTATACTGCATTTTGTGCTATAATATACCCGACAAACTTTCATTATTATAAAGAAAAGGAGAAAAACAATGAGAAAGTTTATGACAATCTTTGTTGCAGTCGTTCTCTGCATTTCTGCTCTCGCTGTAGTTGCATCTGCTAAGAACACCAACTGCACCGCTACCGCTGACAAGACACACGACTGGTCCGCTTGGATGACCGTTAAGGTTCTCGAGGATGGCACCATTGTTAAAGAGCGTACCTGCGCATGCGGTAGAGTAGAGACCGAGGAAGTTGATCCTCCCCACAAGCACTCCATCGCTTACATGCCCGCTACCGAGGCTTGCCACGTTCCCGGCTGTGCTGAGTACTGGTACTGCACCGACGCTACCTGCCAGCTCGTTTTCGCTGACGAAGAGCTTACTCAGGTAACCAACCGCAAGAATCTTGAGACTCCTGCAGTTGTTGAGCTTCAGCACATCGAGGCTGTAGCTGCTTGCCACGCAAACGGCTATCTCGAGCACTGGTACTGCTCTAAGTGCGATAACTACTTCGCAGACGCTGCAGCTACCAAGCAGACCAACATCAAGAACCTCATCGTTGAGGGTGACCTCTCCAAGCTTGAGCACCACGCAGCAGTAGCTCCCACCGCTACCGAGAACGGTATGCAGGAGTACTGGTACTGCGCAGGCTGTGACTGCTACTTCACCGATGCAGAGGGTAAGTACAACATCGCTTACCTCAGCCTTACCATTCCCGCTACCGGCGAGGTTGAGCACAAGTGCACCATCGCTTACATGCCCGCTACCGAGGCTTGCCACGTTCCCGGCTGTGCTGAGTACTGGTACTGCACCGACGCTACCTGCCAGATCGTATACGCTGACGAGGCTTGCACTCAGGTAACCAACCGCAAGAATCTTGAGACTCCTGCAGTTGTTGAGCTTCAGCACATCGAGGCTGTAGCTGCTTGCCACGCAAACGGCTATCTCGAGCACTGGTACTGCCCTAAGTGCGATAACTACTTCGCAGACGCTGCAGCTACCAAGCAGACCAACATCAAGAACCTCGTCGTTGAGGGTGACCTCTCCAAGCTTGAGTACCACGCAGCAGTAGCTGCTACCGCTACCGAGAACGGTATGCAGGAGTACTGGTACTGCGCAGGCTGTGACTGCTACTTCACCGATGCAGAGGGTAAGTACAACATCGCTTACCTCAGCCTCACCATCCCCGCTACCGGCGAGCCCACCAACCCTGACACCGGCGACAACGCTATCTTCTTCATCGTAGCTCTCGTTGCTGTTGCTACCCTTGGTGTTGCAGCTGTTAGCTTCAAGAAGAGAGAAAACTAATCTGAATTAACGGATTATTATCTTACATAAAAAGCACCTCCCGTTTCGGGAGGTGCTTTTTTACGAAAAAAGCAAAATAACTATTGCATTTCACCGAAAAATATAGTATAATTAATATGTTAATCGGAAAATACCGAAATAAATTCTTGTGAGGAAAAAATGCCAAAGGTTGTTCGTATTATTGCGCTTATCATGGCTATTCTGATGGGGCTTTCCGCTATCGGAATGATTGCTATGTACGTAGCGGCAGAAACTAATGACGGAGCAAGCTCATCTCTTGCTGCTTTGGAAGCAGATCTCGTATATTTTGATGCAGATCCCGTTGAAATCGCTGTTTTGAACGACATAGTTTGATTTTAATAATAACGCCCTCCGACTTGCGGAGGGCGTTGTTTTTATATGATAAGATATTTTGCGTCACCAAGTGAATCGGATGAATCGGGAGTCAGAGTCGGCTCGAGGGCGTTCTTTTCGGATATGAGTTCCGTATCTGTGCGATACCGCTTGGCAATATCCCAAAGCGTTTCGTTTGCGGATGGATAACAAACACGGATATGTGATGCATCGGGCTGTGAGAATGCAGACGGCGTGAGGTTGATCTCGCCGATCGAGTCAATTTCCTGCTCTTTGTCAATGAGGCAGGAAATATAAAGCTCGCAGTCGCATACGATCCGGTCGGAATCGATGCGTCCCTTTACTTCTGCCACCGCTGCGCTTACAGAGGTTACGAGCGGAAGATCATCAACGTTTCCGCGGATGTCAGCGGTGTATTTCATATCGGCATCAAACTCTGCCGGTATCAGCTCGGCACCGTTATCTGCGATAGCGGAGAATTTGATCTTTCCGCTTGCGGTAAACCTGCCGCCTTCGCTGATCTCGGTCTTGATCTCGGGGAGCAGTGTGGCGCGGATGTCGCAAAGACGCATTCCGCTGTCGAGAGAAAGATCGGCAAGGGGCTTTGAAGAACTGACTGTTGCGTTTCCACACCAGCAGGCGACCGGCGAGGGAAGAGTCAGCTTGCGACGGGAGGATTCGCAATCGGATGCTTTGGAATATGCGTCTTTGATGTAAGCAATTTCGCCTGTCGCGGCTGCCTCGGCGGAGAGCATAACGGTAGCTTCGAGATCGATCCCATCCTCGGTCGCTGCTGCGGTGAGTGCCGGACAAACACCGATGGCGCGGATGCCAATGATCTGTGATTTTTCGGGAAGAGTGCTTCCGATGGGCAGGGTTTCGGCGAAGGGGATCTTGCGGATCATCTTTCTCGGACGCTCTCCTTCTCCTTCTCGAGTCAGCAGAATGTGCGCGCAGACCTCGCCGCGGCAAAGAGCACCGCCATCCGAAAGCTGTACGTTCGAGATCATAACGTCACCGCGCGAGGAAATGATGCGGAATTCGTCGCTTGCCGAAAGCCCTGCTTCCGCGCGCGTGAGTCTGTCCTTGCAGGTGATCGGACTGTTTGATACCGATGAATAGTATCCGCAATCGGCGCGCGCAGTCAACACTTTCAAATCGTCATTACCGCTGTCGCCGTGGATGAGAGTTTCGGCATCAGCATAAGCGCGAAGCTCGGGCGAGAGACGGACGCGGCTTTTGAGTGTCAGCTTTCTCGGCGCGGTAACACGTGCAGAAACGTTTTCAGCCGAAGCATCGGGCAGATAGGAAAGGGCAGAGGGATCCTTCGGGAGAGCATTGTCCGAAAGCACAATGTCGTACTCACTCGGCAACTCGGCGCACCATAGTGACGAATCCTCGGCTGATTCGTATAATACCGAATACCTTATTCCGCCCGCATATTCCGCGCTTCCGCCTCCGAGGTAGAGCGTGGGAGTCCCCGCGACGGCAGAGCAGGAAAGGACTCGCCCGACGGCGGGCATATAGTCGGGAAGCGTGAAGTCATCCGAAAGCTCGCAGGTCTGCGCGCGGTCGAAAAGACGCGAGGTGTATGAAAATCTTTTGTTATTGTCGCTCATATTTTTTCCTCCGTGAGAATATATTTCGCTAAAATATATGCCGCTCGGGACAAATATATGCAAAATAAACCAACGGTTGATAAAAATCGCTTGACAAGCAATCGGAAAAATGATATAATGTAAGCAATAAAACTGCCAAAGGAGGCGATGAAAATGATAAAGCTTTATATTTATCGGATGTCATATCAGCCTCCTGTGTTAGTTTAACGGTAGGTCAATATCTTTGTGCACCCGAGAAGGGTGCTTTTTTTATTGAAAGGAGGATTATCAATGACTATCAGAACAATTTCTAAAATGAAAGAAGGGATGCGCATTGAAAAGACTGAAAAACAAATTATTGGCTATGGAGCCGAACACAACGACATACAAGGAAATGTACGACGGGAGGATGTTGGTTTCCGATCCAGCCTATCCGGATATTGAACCTTGGCTCGAATATGATTCGACGTACTTTAATGGAGAGGTTGGATTCTTGATCACCGCAACGCACAAACTTGCCCAGGATAAGCCGACCGTGACGATACATATTCCTTGCACACGCTTGGGGATAGAAGCACCGAATAAGTCATCTGCCGACTTTTGTCTGCGCGAATTTGGCAAGTATATCGGCGAACTCAATGCTGAACTTTACAATCGAAGCCGCCCCGACAACGAGAACGGAAAGTATTATCTTTGCGCACCCGGCGGCGAGGTGATTTTAAGAAACAGCGCATTCTTTGCCGAGTTTTCGCAAAAAGACTATGAATACGGTGGTGGTTCGTCCGTCTATATTCTGCATGATGGCATAAATCGCCCGCCCGTGCTTTGCGTTTGCATTATGCTTCAGGTTCAGCTTCCAAAAAAGAAGCTGAAGAAAACGATCGGAATGCTATGCCGAGATCTACCCGATGCGGTTGAGCGCTTTATCGCGGGTTTTGACAGAGTCTCGCTTGAGCAAACCCTCAAACTTGCGGAAAAGCAAGCCGCTATCCGTGCGTGGCTGAAGAAAAGTGACTACTGCGCCTTTGTCGCCAACGGAAGCATTTTGCCGCGAGAGAAGGGGAGTGATCTGCCGATGCTTGATGCCATCCCCTTCAAATCAACACCCGAAGACGAGATCGAAGTCTGCGGTGTACGCGGAATGGGGATAAAGAAGGGTGTCACAGTCATTACGGGAGGCGGCTATTCGGGAAAATCGACGCTTCTCGATGCCATTTCTGCGGGAATATATGACCACGTTCTCGGGGACGGGCGCGAACTTTGTATCACCGATGAAAGTGCCGTGACGATCTCTGCGGAGGACGGCAGAAGCGTCAAGCGTGTCAATATTTCTCCCTTTATCAAGTGGCTTCCGAACGGAGATACGTGCGATTTTTCGACAACTCACGCCTCGGGCTCGACCTCGCAGGCTGCGAATATCATGGAGGCGGTCGATCACGGCGCCCGTCTTTTACTGATCGACGAGGATAGAAGCGCCACAAACTTCATGATCCGCGACCGAATGATGAAGGCATTGATCGAAAAGGAACCCATAACGCCATTCACTGACAGAGTAAACGAACTGCACTTGCGAGGAGTTTCGACCATACTCGTCATCGGCGGAAGCGGCGAGTATCTTGCGGTTGCCGATAAAATATATATGATGGAGGATTACCTCATTCACGATGTGACCGAAAAGTCAAAGTCGATCTGTGCTACGCACGGAGTCGCACCCGAGCTCCCGAAGTTGGCGGATTGGTCGCAGAGTCGAGTTCTCCGCTCTGAAGGTTTTACCTCATATCCCGACGGAAGCGGAAGTGAGAAACTTGCGGTTTCGGAGATGGGATTTATCATCATCGGCGACGAGATGATAGATGTTCGCGGTCTGCACGACATCGTCTCACCCCGCCAGCTTGATTCGCTCGGATTTATGCTGAGATTCCTTGAAATATCCAATAATGATCGAATAATTGATGTAACAAGGAAGATAGATGAGCTCTACGCAAAAATCGATTCCGAAGGACTTGATGTTGTTTATTCCTCATATTTCACAATATGCGAGCGTTTTCTCGATCTGCCGAGAAAGCAAGAGTTGTTGGCACTTATCTCGCGTATGAGACAAACCGAATATAAAAGAGGTGTTAATGATTGACACAAGAATACTGATTTCAAAAAAGATCAAGGAATACCGCGCCGAAAACCATATCACACAAAACGAGCTTGGTAGAAAGCTCGGCGTTTCTCCTCAGGCGGTTTATAAATGGGAGAAGGAAATTTGTTATCCGGATATAACTTTTCTGCCTGCTCTTGCGGTTGTAGTTGGTTGTAGTATTAACGATTTCTTTGAATAACAACAAAACCCACCTCGTTTGAGGTGGGTTTTGAGTTGAATCAAGATTTAGATTCTTGCAACGCCTGTTGCTCTTGCTGCCTCTGCAACTGCTGCTGCTACGACCTTGCCGACATTCTTGTCGAGTGCGGAGGGGATGATGTTCTCCTCGTTAAGGTCCTCGTCGCTGATGAGAGAAGCGAGTGCGCGGGAGGTTGCAACCTTCATTTCCTCGTTGATCACCGACGCGCGGACGTCAAGCGCACCGCGGAAGATGCCGGGGAATGCAAGGAGGTTGTTGATCTGGTTGGGGAAGTCGGAACGGCCTGTACCGACAACACGAGCGCCTGCCGCCTTTGCAAGATCGGGCATAATCTCGGGTGTGGGGTTTGCCATCGGGAACATGATGGGGTCGCTTGCCATCGACTTTATCATATCCTCGCTTACAACGCCGGGAGCGGATACGCCGATAAATGCGTCAGCACCCTTCATTGCATCAGCAAGTGTGCCTGTCAGCTTGTCACGGTTTGTAAGGAGTGATATCTCCTTGTGAGCATCGTTTAAGCTCTCGTCACCCTCACAGATGATACCGAAGCGGTCAACCATCGTGATGTTTTTAACGCCCATATTGAGAAGATGCTTGCAGATAGCAATACCTGCGCTGCCTGCGCCGTTGATAACGAGCTTTATCTCATCGATCTTTTTGTTTACGACCTTGAGCGCGTTGATAAGAGCAGCGGCAACAACGATAGCGGTGCCGTGCTGGTCATCGTGAAATACGGGGATGTCGCATATCTCTTTAAGTCTTTTTTCTATCTCAAAGCAACGGGGTGCCGAGATATCCTCAAGGTTGATACCGCCGAACGAGCCTGAAATGAGGTAGATTGTGCGGACGATCTCGTCAACGTCCTTTGAACGGATGCAAACGGGGAACGCGTCAACGCCTGCAAACTCCTTAAAGAGCGCACATTTACCTTCCATAACGGGCATACCTGCCTCGGGGCCGATGTCGCCAAGACCGAGAACTGCAGTACCGTCTGTTATAACTGCAACAAGGTTTGAACGTCTTGTGAGGTCACACGACTTGTTGTAATC